>NZ_JAIXHU010000040.1:0-28056 GCF_025671395.1 Paraclostridium sp. AKS73
AAAAAAGATAGATTTGAAATTTCAAATCTATCTTTTTATTTATATATTTAAAAAACTTTACTAATCACTATAGCAGTCTGCACAAACTTTTTTTTCCACCTTGAAGGCGTATGAATTGTTCTGATGTTTTTTCTCCGCATATTTCACAAATTTCTGATATAAAAATCCTTGCCTTTTCTGGAACTTCTATATTAGTCTCCATAAATTCAAATAAATCCATAGGATTTGAAGTTAGTAAATATTTTTTATACTCATCTCTGTCTAAACTATTCGGTTTTAGCTTTAAAACTAGCCTTACAGATTTTTTATTTTTTCTATTATAAAAATGATATACACTTTTGCCCCTAAGTCTGATTAACAAGTTCCCCTTACCTATAGTACATCCTAACATTACCTGAATAGCATCTAGTCCACAAGCATCATTTTCAGCTATGCACACTATTTCTTCATCATTCGAAAAATCAATATCTAAATATTTTTGCACAGCTTTTGATACTGCGTACCCAATTGCAAGACCTGGACACTCATGTCCATGAAATTCAACTACTTCTTCCCAAGTTTTCATAAAGTTACCTCCCCTAAAACTAAATAAAATGTAATATAATTAATTTAATTATATTACATTTTATTTAGTTACTCAATTTATCTAAATAACGTTTTTTCAATTTATTTACAATAAATTTAACCCTATGTCGTATTTTTTGACATAGGGTTAATATGCATAATTTAATCTCTTATAATTTCTTTATCGTCATTACATTTTTTTGAATACACTTTGCTCATATAAAAATAAATTGGAACTACTACTATCATGCCTCCAAGACCCCATACTATTTTCATAGGAGAGTCAATTCCAGCTTTTACTAATAATATTAAACTTACTATAACTGCAAATATTGGGACAAATGCTCCTCCAGGTATTTTAAAGTTTATTTCTTTACCAGCATATTTTTTTCTAAATATTAAAACAGCTAGGCAAGTAGGTATATATTGAATAAATCTAGATACAACACTAATTTGTGATAAAGTTGTAAATGAACCTGACCAAGCTATTATTAAAGTACCTATAACAGATACTATTATAGCTATATATGGAGCTTCATTTTTATTAGTTTTGCCCATAGATTTTGGCATTAGCCCTTGGTCAACTAAAGCTTTAGCTGATCTTGGAGTAAATATAGATGATGCAATATTTATCCCACCTACAGAAATTATTGTACCAATTGTTATTATATATCCACCTACAGGACCCATAATCTTAGTAGCTGCATCAGCAACTGGGTTAGCTGCACCTCTTAATCCTTCTCCTAAAACGCCTATACTTATAGCTAATACAAGTACATATACTACAGATACAACAAACATTACCATAACCAAAGCTTTTGGTACATTTTTCTTAGGGTCTTCCATTTCTTTTGCTGCAACAGCTAAAGACTCAAATCCTGTAAATGCATAAAATAATAATATACTTACAGCAACAAATGCTGATGAAGTCGTTTGCCCTTGAGGTATTATTAAAAATGGTTTAAAGTTTGCACCTTTTATAAAAAATATTCCTACAGCTATAAATAATATTAATGGAACTAATTTTCCTACAGTCATTATATTATTTAACTTTTTAGATTGCTTCATTCCCATTAAGTTAATAGCTCCAAGTCCTATTACTAAAACTCCAATTATTATGTTTTTAGTTAATGGATCAGCTGCTTGAGGCCAAACTGAAGATAATGTAACTGCAAAGAAATTTGCCATAGTAGCCCATGCAATCATACTTACTATCCATTTCATAAATCCAACTTCAAATCCGATAAATTCACCAAATGCTTCTTTAGCATAAAGGTAAGGTCCTCCATCTTCGTCAAACCAGCTTCCTGCTTCTGCAAAGCATAGTGCAATAGATACCGCTAAAATCATACAAAATCCTAAAATTAATATACTTGCCGGCCCTATATTCGAATAAGCTTCACCTGGAAGCCCAAATATACCAGAACCTATAATTGCATTTATACCTAGTAATACAATACTCCAAAACCCTAACTTCATACTTTTCTCCACTTTAATTCCTCCCAGTGTATTTATATTATGCTAAAATTTATTTTTACTTTGATGCTTCTTTTACTAATGCCCTAAATATTTTTTGCATTTTTGAGCAATCTTTAGTCATCATTTCTGGATGCCATTGTATTCCTATCACAAAATCTTCGCCTTCTTTTTCTATAGCTTCAACTAAACCATCTTTCGCAGTTGCAGATACTATATATCCTGGAGCTATATTTTTTACTCCTAAGTGGTGAAAACTATTTACTAATACTTCTTTTTCTCCTAATATTTCATATAATCTTGTGCCTTCTTTAATTTGAGCTGTATGAGTAGGTACATTTGATAAATGTTCTTGATTATGTTTTATATAAGAACCTTCAATTAAGGATAAGTCTTGGTATAAATCTCCTCCCTCACATACATTTAATATTTGTTCTCCTCTACATATACCTAATATTGGCTTTTTCATTTCTAATGCAAATTTTAATAATTTCATATCAAAAGTATCTCTCTTTGGCATTATCCCACCTAATTTTATATGTGGTTCTTCATTCCACATTAAAGGATTTACATCTTGCCCCCCAGATAGAATTAGTGCATCTATATTAGATACTTGCTCCTTTATTAATTCATCATCATAGACCATTGGAACTATATATGGTATAGCTTTACACATAGCTACAGATTGAACATAATCATTGTTCACATAAGCTCTTTCGTATCCTGGAAACATACCGCCCTCATCGATTAATAAGCTTCCTGATATACCAACTACTGGATATTTCTTCTTTGTCATTTCATTCACTCCTATAATTTAAATTTAAAAATAAAAAATGCTACTGTCTTTTTATAAAGCAAGTAGCATGCCAAACTATTTTTATTTAAATTTTAAATTCAAATTTAAGAAACCGTTATCAATTTTATTAGTATTTTTAACTATTTAACTATTTAAATTATTTTTATTAATTAAATTTTTTCACTATTACTAATTTTTCAACTTAATAATTTTTTTAACTTAATAGGTTAATTAGGAATTTTTATCTTCCTATTTCATTACCTATTAAATGTTATCTAATATACAAATTCCTTTTTCGCTTAATTCACTTCCTCTTCTGCCTACTTCAGAGTTTATTAAATCTAATTCCTTCAATATACTTAAAATGCCTCTAACTTCACCTTCTGTTATAATTATACCTTCTTCGTTTAATCTATTAACGATTGTATTTCTTCCTACACATTTATTTAATAAATTTTCTTCTCTTATAAAACTCATAACTTTTCTTGATTTATCTATGTTTGTTTTATCTTTTAAAATCTTAATTTCTTGACTATAATCAATTTTCATATTAGTAAGATTATGTGGTAAATCGCAAGTTTTAACTTTATCATCCATACACATTATATCAATGTACATAGCTGTGTTTTTTAGCTCTCTAATATTTCCTGGCCATGAATATTTATTTAAAATTTCTTTAGCTTCATCACTTATATTCCTTTTCTTTTTCATAAAATAGTTTAGCATCATAGATATATCTTCTTTTCGTTCTCTTAAAGATGGAATATTTATAGGTAATACATTTATCCTATAATATAGATCTGCTCTAAATTTTTCTTGTCTTATCATTTCTAATAAATTTTTATTAGTTGCAGCTATAACTCTAACATCAATATCAATTACACTTTCTCCTCCAACTCTCATAACTTGGTTTTCTTGAAGAACTCTAAGTAGTTTGGTTTGCAAATATATTGGCATATCTCCTATTTCATCTAAGAATATAGTTCCGTTATGAGCTTGTTCAAATAAACCTTTTTTCCCACCTTTTAAAGCCCCTGTAAATGCCCCTTCTTCATATCCAAACAATTCACTTTCTAATAAATTTTCTGGCATAGCTGCACAGTTTATAGCTATAAATGGCTGTTTAGATCTTAATGATTCATTATGTATAGACTGAGCCATTAATTCCTTTCCAGTTCCACTTTCTCCTGTAATTAAAACTGTATAATCTGATTTTGATATTTTTTTACCCAAATCCTTTGATTTTTTCATCTTTATTGATTCAGTTTTTATGTCATTAAAATTATATCTAGCAACTTGTCCCTTATCCCTTAGTTTTTTGCTTAAGTTTTGTTCTAACTTTTTTATATAAGTTATTTCTTGAATACAGTAATACGATCCTGTAACTTTGCCAAAACTTTCTATATCATATTTGTTTATATTTAAATATTTGTTTTTGTACTTTATAACTTCATCTTTAACTTTATCTAAATCAAAATAAATTTAATATCTTTGCTTTTTATTTCACTTATTTTCTTACCTACTAGTGAATCCTCAATATCTAATATATTTTTTAAACTTTGATTACAAATTAGTATCTCTTCTTTATTTGATATGACAGCCATTCCATTACTAGATAAATTTATTATTGAACTCAACTCTTCATTTTTTATAGTAAGTTCTTTATATTTAGTGTTTACTCCAGAATATAAACTAATTACCTCATCTGAATATTTCATTAGTCTTTCTGTAACATCTTTATCATCTATATTTAATTTAGCTATTATTTGTAAAAATGTAGAACTATCTATGTGTCTATGCCCAATATCAATCACTTCATCAATATAACTAGGAACTAAGTTAACTTCTCCTGGAGTAACTGCAACCTTTATATCTTTGTATTCTTTATTTGAGTCATAAGGTATGAAATTCAAATGATTTATACCTACATTGTATAAAGTAGATATTGTTTCAAGTACAGTAGATTCATTATCATTTACAACTAATACATCAATTCCTTCTGGTAAAGAAAATAATTTATAAACATCTTTTTGTTTTATACTTCTATTTATTTTTATTATTTTTTTAGTGTCTTTAACATATTCTTTTATCCTTAAAGCTCTATCATCTATCATTGCAAGAACTACATCACCTTTAATTATTTCCTTATTTGATAATTTGTTAAGGTAATAGTTTTTAATTTTCACTTTATCTTTAAAAATCAACTCTATATTTTTATTTAAAAATAATTCTAATTTTGACATACCATCTGTCACTACAGCTATAGTTTTCATTAAGTAAACTCCTTTTAACTTTTACGTAGTATTGTTATCCTTATTATATTATAAAAACAAATAAAAACCATATTGATTATTTATATCAATATGGTTTTTATTTGTTTTTTATATTTTATTACGTCCCACAATAAGTTCTATAAGCACAACTTGAAGGCTTAGGTAATTTTGCATATTCCTCTTGATCTTTAGAATGTTCATATGGGTTTTCAAGTGCACTTAAAAGTTTTTTAAAGAAAGTAAAATCTCCTTTATCAGCAGCTTCTAAAGCTTCTTCTACTCTATGATTTCTTGGTATTAATGCTGGATTTGATTTTTTCATTAACTTAAAAACTTCATCTTGAGAATTTCCTTGTCTTTTTAATCTTTCTTTCCACAAGCTGTACCAAGATTTAAATTCTTCACTATTAAACATTCCTTTTTTATTAGTTTTATTAAATGTTAATGATATAAAAGTGCTAGTAAAATCTTCACTATATTTTTCCATCATACTAAGTAAATCTTCTATCAATGCTTTATCTTGTAATTCTTCATCGAATAATCCTAATTTGAATCTCATATTTTTAATCCAATTTAAATAATAAATTTCTGAGAACTCAGAAATAGCATCTTGAGCAATCTTTATAGCTTCATTTTTATCATCACTTATTAAAGGCAATAATGCTTCAGCTAGTCTACATAAATTCCATTCAGCCATATTGGGTTGATTTCCATATGAATATCTTCCATATCTATCGATAGAACTAAAAACAGTGTCTGGTTTATAATTATCCATAAATGCACAAGGTCCATAGTCAATACTCTCTCCACTTATAGTCATATTGTCGGTATTCATAACCCCATGGATAAATCCAATACTTTGCCACTTAGCAACAAGTTTAGCATGAGCATTTATAACTTCTTTAAGTAAGTTAATGTATTTATCTTTATCATCTTTTATATATGAGTAATGTCTATTGATTGTATAATCAGCTAACTCTTTAACTGACTTAATACCTCCATAATTTAGAGCATATTCAAATGTTCCAAATCTAATATGACTAGAAGCTACGCGTGTTAAAATTGCTCCTTTTTTTATATTTTCACGAATCACAGATTCTCCAGTTTTTATTACTGCTAGACTTCGAGTGGTTGGCACTCCAAGACCATACATAGCTTCACTTATTATATATTCACGAAGCATAGGCCCAAGAACAGCTCTCCCATCTCCTCCTCTAGAGTAAGGTGTTTTACCAGATCCTTTAAGCTGAATATCAAATCTATCTCCATATGGATTTATTTGCTCTCCTATTAACAATGCTCTCCCATCTCCTAGCATTGTAAAATGCCCAAATTGGTGACCTGCATATGCTTGAGCTATAAAAGCACCCTCATCTATCTTTTTGTTTCCTGAAAGTAATTCTATTCCATCCTTACTTTTAAGGTTATCTATATTTAATCCTAAAAATTTAGCTAAAGAATCATTTAAAATAACTAAGCTAGGTGAAGGAACTGGATTTAAATTTATTTTACTATAAAAAAAGTCTGGTAAATTCATGTAACTATTATTTAAATTCCATCCTGTCTCTATATTTTTTTATTATTTTCCATTTTTTCTCCTTATTATAAATAATTAGTTTTATAAATATAAGATACCCTTATTTACAGTTTTAAATTAGATATTTTAAATTTTCTAAATAAACTAAAAATATCTAATTTATGGTTTATAAATTAAAAGCTCCAAAAAAACCTTTACATAGTAAATTTTTAAGACTATAATGATTTTGAAGTTACAAATTTATTATTATTTAAAATTAAATATATTTAACTAGGGGTGCCACTTTCGGCTGAGAGATGGATTGTACCATTAACCCTTTGAACCTGAAGTAGTTAGAACTACCGTAGGAAAGTTATTTTCTTTTAGATTATGATGATGACTATATTTTTTAGTCTATTTTATAATATTTGGTAAAGAAGCTTTATCTTATGGTAAAGCTTCTTTTTTATTTTTTAAATACAATATAAAGTAAAGGGGATTTAAAAATGAATTACACAACTCAAATGGATGCTGCTAAAAAAGGAATTACTACAAAGGAAATGGAAATAGTAGCTAAAAAAGAAAGTATGGATATAGAAATTTTAAAAAACTTAATTGCGAATGGACAAATAGTAATTCCAGCTAATAAAAATCATACATCTTTAAACCCAGAAGGCGTTGGAAAAAACTTAAGAACAAAAATCAATGTAAACTTGGGTATATCTAAGGATTGCTATGATATCGATGAAGAAATGAAAAAAGTTCAATTAGCTTTAGATATGAATTCTGAAGCTATAATGGATTTAAGCTCTTTTGGAAAAACTGAAGAATTCAGAAAAAAACTTATATCTAATTCTAGTGCTATGATTGGAACTGTTCCAATTTATGACGCTGTTGGTTTTTATGATAAAGAGTTAAAGGATATTACAGCTAAAGAATTTTTAGATGTTGTTAAGAAACATGCAAAAGACGGTGTTGACTTTGTAACTATACACGCTGGTATAAACAAAGAAACTGCCTCTGTTTTTAAAAGAAATAAAAGGCTTACAAATATAGTTTCAAGGGGTGGCTCTTTAATGTATGCATGGATGGAATTAAACAATAAAGAAAACCCTTTCTTTGAATATTTTGATGATCTACTAGAAATATGTAAAGAGTATGATTTAACTTTAAGTCTTGGAGATGCATGTAGACCTGGATCTATACAAGATGCATCTGATGCATGTCAAATAAAAGAATTAATGATCTTAGGGGAGTTAACATTAAGAGCTTGGGAGCAAAATGTTCAAGTTATTATAGAAGGTCCAGGACATATGTCTTTAGATGAAATTCAAGCAAATATGATTCTTGAAAAAAAATTGTGTCACGGCGCTCCATTTTATGTATTAGGTCCTATAGTCACAGATATTGCTCCAGGATATGATCATATAACAAGTGCTATTGGCGGAGCTTTAGCTTCGAGTTTTGGTGCCGATTTTTTGTGCTACGTTACTCCAGCAGAACATCTAAGACTACCTAATTTAGATGATGTTAAAGAAGGTATAATAGCAACTAAAATAGCTGCTCATTCTGGTGACATAGCCAAGAAAATACCTGGTGCTATAAATTGGGATAATAATATGAGTAAAGCTAGACAAGAACTCGATTGGGATAAAATGTTTGACCTTTGTATAGATCCTGAAAAAGCTAAAAGATATAGAAAAGAATCTACTCCTGAACATAGCGATAGCTGCACAATGTGCGGAAAAATGTGTTCCATGCGAAATATGAATAAGATAATGCAAGGAAAAGACATTAACATATTAAGAGCTGATAACTAAAATGCAGACTGACTGTATGGATAAATATAAAGAAGAATGCGGAGTTGTTGGTATTTTTTCTACTAATAAAATTAATTTACATTCTTCTTTATACTCATCACTTATCACACTTCAGCATCGAGGACAAGATAGTTGTGGGGTAGCTTTTTCGGATAAAGAGTCAATCAAAGGTTATAAAGGGGTTGGATTGGTTAATGAAGTTTTTTCTCGTCACATACCTCCAAACTTAAATGGATATTTAGGAGTAGGACATGTTCGTTATTCTACTTTTGGTGAAATTAATTTACTTAACGCACAACCAATTTTTAATAATAATTCAAATTGTAATATAGCTTTAGCTCATAATGGAAATATTACTAACATTTTAAAGTTAAAAAATGAATTAAAAGAATTTAATTTCAATACTACCTCTGATTCAGAAGTAATATTAAAACTTATTAAAAAGCATTATAAAAACTCTATTGAAGAATCTTTATACTCAGCAATAAACAAATTAGATGGTGGTTTTTCATGCGTTTTAATCACAAAGAATGAGTTATTTGCATTTCGAGATCGAAATGGTATAAGGCCTCTTTGCATTGGCAAGATTAAAGATGACTACATCGTGTGTTCTGAGAGTTGTGTTATAGATATTTTGGGTGGAGAGTTTATAAGAGATGTTTTACCTGGAGAAATTATTAAAATAGATATTTATGGAGTAAAAACTATTAACACTTCTAGCTTATGTAAATGTATGACGTGTTCTTTTGAGTATATTTATTTTTCTAGAATTGATAGTATTATTGATGGTGTTAATGTTTATAACACGAGGTTTAAATCAGGTATAAACTTATACCATGAACATCCTGTAGATGCAGATGTTGTAATAGGTGTTCCTGAGTCAGGTAATACCTCTGCACTAGGCTTTTCTAAAGCTTCGTCTATACCTCTGACCACTGGGTTCGTTAAAAATAATTTTTTAGGTAGAAGTTTTATAAAACCTTCCCCATGTAAAAGATATGAAACTGTAAATTTGAAATTAAATGTTATTAAAGAAAATGTAAAAAATAAAAAAGTCGTAGTCGTAGATGACTCAATAATAAGAGGTACTACTTGTAAAAAAATAGTATCTCTTCTTAAAAACGCAGGAGCAAAAGAAATTCATTATAGAGTCGCTTCACCTATAGTTACATCTCCTTGTTGTTTAGGTATAAATACATCAAAATCTGAACTTATAAGTTCAACTATGAATTTAAATGAAATTTCAAATTTCATAGGTACTGATAGCTTGGGGTATCTAAGTATATCAGGATTTTTAAATACACTACCTAAAAATAAAACCACATGCCTAAAATGTTTTTTATAATTCTGTAAATAAAAAAGGAAGTAATTTAAATTACTTCCTTTTTAAAATTAATTAGCTATTAATTTTGCTACAGATACAATTACAATTAGATGTATCGGATAGAACCAGTAAAACATCCATTTTATAAACTTATTGCTCAATCCTAACTTACCATTGTACATAAGTATAGGAATTATTGCAAATACCATCATCCACTGATAATCCCATAGTGTTGCTGCTTCTATAAAATCTGGTCCTATTGCACTCATCAAAACAAATAATCCCATTGCAATGTATAATATAGACATAATAAGTTTTTTATCTCTAAAGAAATAAAATATTAATACCATGGCTACTCCAAATATAGATGACTCAGTAAATAATCCACCTATAACCATGAATACAATAGCTAGTAAAGCTCCTATTATTCTCTTAGTTAACTCATTTGCTTTATTTTTAGCTGTATCTATTCCTACAAGCATTACTAAAGCGCATCCTATTGATAAGAAAATATTGTTATGAATTCCAATTAAAAAATCTACCCCTATCATAACTACTCCCATTGAAAAACTCTAGTTATATATTTAGTCCTGCTTCTCGTATAGAAAAATCCTTCTACTATTAGATAAAAGAATATTGGTGATGCTAATTTACCTAAATATCCAAACCATATAGGAATATCAACACCAGCAGGGCTAAAATAAGTATAAATATGATCCATCGCCATAAATATAATTGCCATAATTTTAAGTGTAAAACTACTAAACTTTTGCATATATTCTCTCCTTTGACTTTATTTCATATATAAGATTATCATAAATAACTTTTTATTAATATTTATCTACCTTTCATAAAAATTACATTTTTGAAAGAAAAAAGACATGTTAAAAAACATGTCTTTTTTCTTTCAAAAACTTTTATAAAATAGCAAAATAATCAACTATATATGCATACATCTGATCTCCTAATGTTATATAATAATAGGCTGGAGTAAGGTAATCAGATTCAAATAATCGCTTTGCTTCAGGATTATTTTTATATAACTGCTTTATTAAGTTTTGTTGTTGTCTTAAGCTTATTATATAACTATCTGCAATAAATTGAATTTCTTCTGAAAAAAACAAATCTGAAAAAGAATCTTTGTAAATATTTCTATGATTGTCCAAATCTAGCCTAACAGAATTGAGTTGTATTAAATAAGTATCTATATATTGATTTATCCGATTTAAATCTTCTGTGTTTAAATCTGCTGAAATATTTATTGTACTCATATTATCTCTAATTCTTTTTAATTCCTTTAGCTCTTTCATTAGTTGTTCTTTGCCTTGTAGTTTCTCTATCTTAGGATAATATCTATCTTGTGCATATACAAGTTTAGAAGAAAAAGGTACAATAAGAATGCTAACTAAAATAATAATCATTAACTTTTTACTCATATCTATTCATCTGCTCCTTTTTATAATTACAATTTACTTTAGTATTCCCCAACATTTATTTATATAATTCTTAAGCTAAATAATCATTTTATTGAATTCTTTTATCTTTATAAAATATAATTAAGACTTTTTAAATGTATAATAAAAAGCACATTGATTAAAAATCAATGTGTCTTTTATTATAATATTGGTGCTTGATTATTCATTGAATATCCATCATCCCGAACATCACTCATATCTATAGTTGTTTCTTTAACTTTAACCTTGCTAAGTTTTTTAACCGCTCCATAAGGCTTTTTTAATGATAATTTATCTCCTTGTCCAGATATTACCCATAAAATTTTATAGCCTTTAGGAATTACTTGCAGCCTATCTTCGCCTTTCCCATCTGTAAAGTACACCAATAAGTTGATTTTTTTATTATTTGAATAGTTAAATACTGGTGAAAATCTAGTTCCTCCCCTTATTTTAAGCCTATCCTTTATATCTTTATAAGATTTAACTTTATAAGTTCTTTTAATTTCATTATCACACTCAATTATAGTAATTTCCTGATTATAGTTTTTAACTATATTTAGTACTTCCTTAATGGCTTGTTTAAATTCTTCATCGCTAATACTTCCACTTATATCAAGCGCTACTGCAATTTCTGCTTTATGACCTCTAAGTTCTCCTCTTAAATCTAATCTATTTGGCTGTCTTCTATTTCGCCTTGTTATGGTCTTCTTTTTATTACTTTCAACTGTTCCCATCAATTTTTTTAAATATAAATTCCAAGGTAATTCACCGTTACTATTTTTAAGAGCTGATATCATATCTTCTAAATAGTCTGGGAGTTTTCCTTTTTGAGCATTATTAGCAAATTTTTCAGTAAATTCTTTAAAAGTTTTTTCATCTATATCTTCTGAATCCTCCCATATATCATGAGTATGTTCAGGGCTATATTCAGTTTCTACATCTTCTCCTATACTACTATCATCTTCTTCACCTTCATCATCTTTTTCCATCAAGTTAAGTTCAGTTTGAATATTTTCTACGTAATATTCAAATGTTTCATATGGCTCAAGATTCATAGAATATTTTACATTTACTGATTCTAAAGTTGTAGCATATGGAGGTAGGTTATTTAAAAACTTATTTATAACTATATCCATTGCCATATTTATAGCTAGAGTACTGTAATTTCCTTTTAATTTTTTCGCTCTTAGTAAATGCATTGATACTACATGAAGAATTTCATGCTTTATTGTACTTTCCATTTGTCTCATGTTAAGGTTTAAAAATATTAAAGGATTAAAATATATAACATACTTTGCACCTTTAAAGTTCACAGCAGTAGGACTACTTATATCAAACCTTATTTCTCTTCCCATTTGAAATAAAAAATATCCATAAAAGTTATCTTTATCTTCCATGATACTTAAGCTAACTTTATCTATAAGTTCAAAAATTCATTTTTAAAGTCTTTCGGTAAATCTATCTCAAATTTTTCGCCTTTACGATTAGCTTTTAACATAGAAAATTGATTAATTATTTCATTTGCTCTATAATAAAGATTTTCTGTTTGTTTAATAAAATAATTTTCCATACTCTATCCCCTTATTAAGCTATAAGATTCAAAATATAGTTCTATAAATTTTTCATTTTCTATGGCTATTTTGTATAATCCAGGATAGCTACTTTTAATATCTTTCATGATTCCAACCATTAAATCTATAGGATATAATTTTAAAAACTCAATTAATCTATCTATATAAACTTTTGAATCATTATTATCTTTTATATTTAAATCTAGCTTTTTTAAAATATTCATAGCTGATAGATACAACCTTGTATGACTTTCATTTTTTACTTTTTCTATAATTTCTGAATCTAATGTTTCTACTAAAAAAATATCTTCATATGATACCAAAGGACTACAATCTGATTCAATGAAGCTTATAAACTCTTCAGCTATAACTTTTCCTACATTTCCTTTTATTACATTTAAAAATACAGACCTAGGTATTGAATCTTTTTGTTCTTTAAAAATCGTATAACTTTTAGAAACTCTCTCATAACTTCTAGGAGTTGCTCTAACATCTTCATCATTTATCTTGTGCAGATATTCAGGGAAAGTAGATATAAATTCTATTACTTTATCTTCGATACCCTCTCTTATTGCCCAGTTTATCCACTGTGTATGGTCTGCTTCCATATTTAACCATACAAATCTATTTTCTTGAGCTGCATCCATGTCCACAACCTGATAATCAAAGTCTGAACCATATTTACTTGATGGATTCATTGCAGCTAATATTTTAACTTCGTCATTTAACTTATATCCATTTATTTCTCTGTTTAATATAAGATTCATAAGTTCTTGTTGTACTGTATGTTCACATCTATTTATCTCATCTATAAATAATAAAACATTTCGTCCTTTAGCTATTTCTTCATCAATTTCTCTTAATTTATTATGAACTGCATATATGGTAGTTTTTTTTTCTATATTTTCTCCATTTGAATTAAGCACTACATAAGATTCTACTGTTGGAAGACCTCCTATTTCACCTTCTTTAAGCAAGTTTCCATCTATAACAATTAAACTCCAATCATTTTCTTTAGCAATTTTTTTTGCTAATGCAGTTTTTCCTATTCCACTTTCTCCAACTACTAAAGGAACTTCCCCTGTAGCTAATACTAAATTAACACTCTTTAATGTATCTATAAAATTCATACTGCCTCTCTCCTAAATCATCTTTAATTTTTCATCTACAGCTATTTTTTTTGCTGTTTTACTTCCATATTTATAAATGAACATAATCTTATCCATTTTGAAATTTTCACTATTTCTATCTATAATATTACAATTTAAAAAGTCTCTTACATATTTATCTTCAACAGCTTCATTTGATAATACTTGTTTTAGAATTTCTTCTAACTCATATTCCAATATTTCTCTTGAAATATATTTTATCACTAAAATATTTATTTTTAAAAAATCTAACATTTTATCCTTGTCTAAATCTGTTATGAATGTAATAGACGCTTCATTTTGTTTAATTGCTATAGATTGTGCTTCATACGTAGGTGAATTTATATACTTTAATGCCCCGTAATTTGCTTTTACTGCTTCTATCTGAGCCCTTTCACAAGGATTTTTTATATATTTTATTGAATCATAATTTTTTTAACTGCTAGTAACTGTAATTCTTCACTTGGATTTTTTATATATTGAATTGCCCACCCTGATTGATTTAAAGCTAATTTAAAAACTTTTTCGGTTGGATTTTTTATATAATCTAATAAGCTCCATCCAGAATTTATAGCTTTAATCATCATATCCTCACTTGGATTTTCTATATATTTAATTGCTCTAATATTATTATTTATAGCGGCTTCTTGAATTTCTATATTTGGATTTTTTATATGAGCTAACACCAAACCATTTTTTTTAACTGCAAGCAACTTCATTTCCTCTGTTGGATTATTTATAGTTGATATAATATTAGGGTTATTATCTATCATTTTTAAGATTTTCGCTTCTTCCATATTATGCCTTTCCTTTATATGATTAATTTTATATATATTTATTTCTCATTATATTAATATACTTTTTTCGCAAATTTAAACAGAATATTTGTACAAATTTAAAATAAAATTTACCTAAAGCTATATTAGCCTTAGGGAAAATGTTTGTAAATAAAAATTTATTTTTTTTATATGATTTTTTATTATCTTACAGCTAATTGCTCTTCTTCCTTTAAACTTGCTACAGCTATTCCATGCATAGCTTCTCCTAAGTTTTCAGATATTTCAGCAAGCACTTTAGGATTATTGTAGTTATTAACAGCTTTTACTATCGCTTCTGCTCTTTTTTGGGGATTGCTTGACTTAAATATTCCAGATCCTACAAATACACCATCACAGCCTAATTGCATCATTAATGCTGCATCAGCTGGAGTTGCTATTCCTCCTGCTGCAAAATTAACTACAGGCAACTTTCCATGTTCATTTACATACTTAACTAGATTGTGCGGAGCCCCCATTTCTTTTGAAGCATTCATAAGCTCTTCTTCATCCATTGAAACTATTCTCTTTATATCAGAATTCATAGTCCTCATATGTTTTACAGCTTCAACTACATCCCCAGTACCAGCTTCACCCTTAGTTCTTATCATCAAAGCACCTTCTCCAATTCTTCTTAAAGCTTCTCCTAAATTTCTTGCTCCACAAACAAAAGGAACTTCAAAGCTATTTTTATTAATATGATACATATTGTCTGCAGGTGTTAAAACTTCACTTTCATCGATAAAATCAATTTTTAATGCTTGAAGTATCTGTGCTTCTACAAAATGTCCTATTCTTGCTTTAGCCATAATAGGTATACTTACAGCATCTTGTATTTCTTTTATCATATTTGGATCTGACATTCTAGCTACGCCACCTTGCTTTCTAATATCAGAGGGTACCCTTTCAAGCGCCATTACTGCACATGCCCCTGCATTCTGTGCAATAATCGCCTCTTCCTTATTCGTTACATCCATTATTACTCCACCTTTTAAAGTTTGAGCTAAATCCCCATTTGAATTGTACCCATTTTTCATTTTAATTTTCCCCCTTAACTTGTATAAAATCAATTTAAGTGTAGTACAATTACCATTCCATTCAATATGTTTGTATTTTTATTATTTTTTTTTATCAATTGTATGATTACAATTCAGTTATATTCCTATATCTTTTTAAAAATATAAAAAGGAAGCACTCTCATAACTAGTACTTTCCTTTTATATATTTTAATTTACTTATATATTTAGTTTTTTATTTTTTATTTCCTTCGATTGCATCTATTGCATCAACTATAGCTCCTCTAAATCCTTTTTTCTCTAGTGTAGTTACTCCTAATATAGTCGTTCCACCAGGAGAACACACTGCATCTTTCATCGCTCCAGGATGTTCTCCTGTTTCTATTTGAAGTTTACCAGTTCCTAAAATCATCTGGCTAGCTAATTTATAAGATGCTTCACGTGTTAATCCGTGTTTAACTGCAGCATCTGATAATGCTTCTATAAACATACTTGCAAATGCAGGTCCACATCCACTAATCGTTCCTGCTATAGACAGTTGATTACTATCAACAAATTCTAACAATGCTATTTTTGAAAATATATCATTTATTAGTTTATATTCTTTATCAGATAAAGAATGAAGCTTTTCTGCAACTATAATACCTTCTCCTATTGATACAGGCGTATTTGGTATTGTGCTTAAATGTGATGTTCCTGGAAGTAATAACTCTTCATATTTATCAAATGTATATCCTGCTGCTACAGAAACAACGATTTTATCCTTTAAAATTTCCTTGATAGGTTCAATTACCGCTGGTATAACATTAGGTTTAACCGCAATAATAACTATGTCACTTTCATTTACTAGCTCTTGAGATGTTTGGCATGCATTTATACCATTTGCTTTAGTACTTTTACATAGATTATCCCAATTTCTTGCACAAGCGTAAATCTGATTAGGCTTAACAACATTTTTTATAATAAGACCTTCTGCTAAAGCCTTTGCCATGTTTCCAAAGCCAATAAAACCTATTTTAACATTTGCTATCATATCGTTCCTCCAAATTGTATAATATGTGTTTTATATTTATATCTGTATTTTAATATAATGCCACAATCTATATTTTATTTTTCATTATGTATTCTGTGTATCCAGAGTCTTCATTTAATCCTTCTTCAATTATCTCAAAGCCTTTTCTATTATAAAACTCTACTGATTTTTGGTTTTCTTTGTATACTGCTAGAGTAAGCTTTTTGTATTTTTCAACCGAATAATCTATTAATTTAGTTCCTATACCCATACCTTGAAATTTTACATCAACAAATAACGCTCCTATAAATTCATTATTTATAATACTTATAAATCCTCTTGTTTCTCCCTCTTCTTCATATACAAATGTATCTGCTATGGGTATATATACATCTTTTACAACCTTATAATTATTTTCCCAGTATTCTCTAGATATAAAGTTATGAGCCTTCACAGTACTTTCTAGCCATATATCCATTATTTTATCTATATCTATATTTGTTAATTTTCTAATCATATAATATACTCCTCCTTTCCATATTACTTATAGTTAAACTTTATCATTAATTATCAAACAAATAAATACATATTAGCTTGTTTTGTATTAAAGTAGATAATTTTTATGATAAAATGTAAATTGTAGATTTATCCAAAGGAGGTTTATACTTGAATAAAATTAATACGCTTAAAATAATAAAATTATCCTTAGGAAGTTCCTTAGCCATATTTATTGCTTGGTTATTAAATTTAGAATATTCAATGGTAGCTGGGGTTATAGTTTTGCTAACAGTAAAAAATACTAAAAAAGAAACACTTAAAGGTACTATTGGAAAAATATATGGATTTTTCCTATGCACAATTTTTTCATACTTATGTTTTAATACTTTAGGATACCATTTAGTTTCATTTTCAATATTTATATTCATAATTATATTTATCTGTTTTTTATTAAAAATTCAAGATGTTATCGCTATGTGTGTAGTTATTGCCTCTCATTACTTCATGAAAGGTGATATTTCTACTAGCTTAATTTTAAATGAAGCTGGAATATTTGTTATAGGTGCTGGAATAGGAGTTATTATAAATATGTATATTCCTACAAACATAAACAAAATCTATGAAGGTCAAAGAAAACTACAAAATGAAGTAAGTACCGTACTTATAGATATAGCAGACATTATCGTAAATCCCAACAAAGAAAATAAATATACTTTTGATTTAAATACTCTAAATACGCTTATTAGTAGCAGTATTTCTGAGGCTTATGACAATATTAATAATAGTTTATTGAGTGATACTAAGTTTTTTCTAGATCACATGGATATTATTAAAAGTCAGAGGGATATATTAGAAAACTTGTATACTCATGTATCACAATTAAGTTGTGCTCCTCCGCAAGCGCATATTTTATCTGCTTTTATACATAAAATTGGTCATGCTTCATTTGAATCGGAAACTGTAAATCAGCTTCTTGATGAATTAAACAGGTTAATGATTAGTATGAAAAATGAGCCACTACCTATAAGTAGAAGTGAGTTTGAAAATAGAGCTATTTTATTTTTATGCTTAACTGAATTAAAACAATTTCTGATTAATCGTAAACAAGCACAAATACTTAGAGATAGTAATTATTATAAATAATTACTATCTGTTGTCTTATAGATAATAAAAAATAGATTAAGCATATCCTGCTTAATCTATTTTTTATTATCTATAATTTTAGTCATTTTTGTCTAACCATTTAGTTAAAACTTCTATGTATTTATCGTTTTCCTCAACAAAAGGCATATGTCTTGAGTACTGGAACAATTCCCATTCACTATTAGGTATTTTATCATACATAGTCTTTGCAATATATGGTGAGCATAAATCTCTAGACCCACTAGTTATTAAACATGGTTCTTTTATTTCATCTAATCTATCTGTAAACTCATATCCAGAAAGAGTTCCTGTAGGAGAAAATTCATTTTTACCCCATCCTACAACATATGCTTCTGAACCTGATTTCTTAGGTCTTCTTAAACACTCAGGATCATTTTCAGTTACCTTACCTGCACAATGCATTTCCATAAACTTATCAAGTGCATTGTTATATTCCTCACTAGAATAATCTCCAGAATTTACTGCCTCAAGTAATGCTTCTTGATCAGCTTTATTCATATATGAAATTCTTCTTTTTTGTTCTTCTTCCCACAGTTTTGCAGAAGAAAGCGTAGATGAAAGAATATATGATTTAATTCCCTTTGGTTTATACTCTATAGCATACCAAATAGCTTGCATTCCACCCCAAGATTGCCCTAATAAATGAATTTCTTCAAGTCCTAGATGCTTTCTAAGCTCCATAAGCTCTTTTATCCAAACATCAGCATTAAATAGTTCAGGATGGCCTTCTACAAATGAGTTCCCACATCCAATTTGGTCATACATTATTACCTGTCTGCCAGTTTCAGCTATTTTGTCTAATACCTCAAAATAATTATGTGTAGAACCTGGCCCTCCATGAAGTAGCACTAATGGTTTCTTTCCTTCTGTTGATTCTCCTACTATACGATAGTAAGTTTTAGAACCTTCAAAAGGCATGTATCCTTCAGTTATTTTCATGTTAATCCCCTCCAATTTGTCATTAAGAACAATACTAAGTTCTTTTAGTAACATATTTTTACTTTCCTTTTAAATAGTATAACATATAAATTTCATAATATTTTGTATAAAATATAAAACCTACGCGTCTATGTCCCAATCATAAAACAGTTACAAACAAAATTCATTAAATAAATGCTGTCTCATATGCTTTTTCATCATAAATTAAGAGTTTTGCCCTCATTTATGAATTTTATTTTCGGCTTTTTTTATAATATATCAAGTAAATTTTTTGTTAAATTTTTACATAATTTTAACTTAATACTTTTTATGAATTAAATATTTTTTAATTTTTCATATAAAATGATATAATTTTTATGTAATACTAAAAAGTTTAGCTTAGGAGATTTACATTATGAAAATGAAATTAAAAATAACCATAATTCTATTGAATATGGTTGGAATGAATCTTTGATTTTAGACAAGATTCAAGAGCTTTTAGATATTCAAAGTATAGATGAGTTAGAACTCGATGAAAATACAATTGAAAATTTAAAAAATAAATTAATCCAAAATGTTTCTTTTGAAGAAATAAATCAATCTGGTTATATAATTGCTAAAAATGTGAGAGAACTAAGTGCACTTCCACAAGAAGGAGTAAAGGATTACATTTTACGATTAAAAAACTATTTAAATAATTCTACTCTAAATTGCATTAAAGCTGATTTTCAAGGAATTGAATTTGAAATTTATAAAAACTCTTCTATGGATGATGTTTTTAAAGAATATTATTCAAAATATGATGAATCTTATGGTATATCTCAAATGCTTTCAGATTTAGGATTAAAATAAATAATTCTTATTAAAAAATGTAACTTAGAAAAAATAAATCCTATAGGTAACTTTTATAGTCTACTCTATAGGATTTATTTTTATGGTTATTTAATTTTAATTTGCATAAATTTAATCTATAAATAAATATGCTAAATTACTATTTGCATATCCACGTACACTTGTGTTTCCCGAGCTAATATAATAAAAATTAGCTTGACTAAAGTTATAAATCGGATCAAACGAATCATCTATAAGTTTTGCCTTAAATCTTATTATACATTCTTGTTCAGGATACATAGTTCCTAAATATATTCCACAGAATATATTTTCATCCATCGCTATACATCCATTTATACTCATACTACATGGTACATATTGTAAACTTGAAGGTAAAAAATTTGAAACTATAACATTTTGCAAAGTATTACTTCCTATATTTTTTGCTTTTATTTCAAATATTACTTGGTCGCATAGCTTTGCAGAAGTTGGGAATATAAATTGAGTTAATATAAGTTGAAGATCCTCAACAGAAAGAGTCTTATCTGACATTGCATTTATATTTACTATGGATACTGGATCTCCTATAACAGGTAAAAATTCCATAGTGACTATACTAGTGTTTCTATAATCTATAATTGAACCTATACCTTTAACTGTTATAGAAACTATTTTATTTTTTCCACTTAGAATTGGTCCTAAACTTATTCCATCTACTAAGTCCCCACTTATAATATTTCCATCTACTTTTATTTCTGTGACTTTTAGTTGAGGTGGAAATACAGTAGTAAATAAAGTAGACAAAGAATCTAGTTTACCACTATTTGATATTTCAATGTTATAAATAGCAATTTCTCCTATTTGTATTAAAGTAGTACTAACATTATTAACTACAGATACTTCTGGATTGATAACCATTACCTGAATGCTAACTTCCACAGTAATTGATGCTGAAACAATTACCCTAGATTTAGCTTCTTTTATAACATTGCTAATTTCTTTTTTAGTAAAAATTGCAGAATTATTATAGTCATAAGTTGCAGTTATTTCAGTTGATATTATTCCATTTGGTGGAACACTAATTATTTTAACATCAAAGTTTATCACTGTTGTTTCACCAATATTTAAACTTCCTATATTTACACCATCTACTATATTTCCAGTCGTTGGATTTCCATTTATCTCTAAATTATTCATATACTGCAAATTTTGATTTAGCGAATCTGTTACAGTAATGTTATCTAAAAATATTTTCCCATTATTTGTTACATTAATAGTGTAGGTTAAAATTTCACCTACAACTGCAGTAGTTTTGTTTACTTCAGCAGTGATAGCTAAACTTGTTATTGTAGATCTAATAGAAACTTCATTAGAGTATTCTATTTTATTAGTTATTATTCTTCCATATAGTGGTATATAGTCAAATGTTACGCTTACTATATTATTAATTTCTATTTCAACTGTAGCAACTACTCTGCATTTATATGCTACAACCTTAGTTTGGCCTATATTAACTGAATCTATTTGAATTCCAGTTTCTGGAGAAACACCTACAGGTTGTTCAATTCCATCTATAGTGACACTTCCATCTATAAAAGTTAGCTCAGATGGGATTTCATCTTTTACAACTGAATTTAATACATCTACATTTCCTATGTTTGATATATTAATAGTATAAGTTACAATGTCATTTTCTCTTACAATTGACTTATCACTTGATAGTACTACACTTATATCATAAGTTCTAGTAAAAACCGCTTGTAAAGTAAGTAGTGCCCATATAGTTGACATCATTTGTTCTCTTTGATAAAAATCGTTAGGGTTTGCCTTGAATGAACCATCTGAATTTTGTTGTTCTAATAAAACATTTGTAACGTCATTAGCATAATCTATTTCTTCAAACGGAGATATTGTCTGATCAATTTTATCAAATCCATATCCTGTTAATCCACTCATAAGCGCATATGTTGCTTGATAATTAGCAACAGGGCTTGAATTCCACCCTGGATTTAAAAAATAAGCTGGCTCATACCAATTATTAGCTATATAGTCTGTTGCTAACAAAACACTACTATCTATTTGAGGACGATTTAAAAAATTCATTTCTAATAATAAATTTCCTGTTTTTAAAATATCTAAATCTTCTTGTGGGTTACTATATCCAGAACCGCCATTATTATTTTGTATATAATCAACCCAATCACTAAACTTATCAACGGTGTTAACATCTACTTGTAAGTTAAATTTATATAAAGGATTTGTAGCAAGTAACAATCCTAATCCAACATATCCTGATACATAATTATTAGCTATGTCATCATAATTATTTATACTATATCCCCATCCGCCATTGAACTCCTGTGAGTATTCTAAATAATTAATCATATATTGGCCTACAGTCTTATAATACAGTCCTTTTATAAAATCAGATCCATTATTTATTATTTGATCTGGAGATTGACTTGCACATATAGCCGCTAACACAACACCTGTTGTATAGTTTATATTACCTTCTTCTTCATAATAAATACCATGATTATTTTGCTTTGCATTTAAAAACAAATACTCCAATGCACCAACTAAATTATTGTAGTATTTATAAGACATATCTAATGGGTAAATACCCTGGCTTATTGCGTATTGTTCTAGTTCTAATACTACTAAAGCAGTATTTAAAATTGGATACGAAGTACCAAAAGACTTATCTTGATTTTGATTTAGTACAACCCATTCCAACCCTAGGTCTATCCTCTGTCTTACTAAGTTTTGATCAATCATATTATTGTATCACTCCTATAAAATGTCGTATTTACATAAAAAATGTCATACAATATACAATTACTTTATGACTTTGAATTTAATCTTGTTGCATAATAAAAATCATGTGTTTAATTGATAATAACCATATATTGTTTTATTAATTTATCTAAGTCAAAATTACTATCGCAATATGACTTTCCCCAATCAGATATTTCTTTGTATTTGCCTGGGTTTTCTAACAAATATCTTATACTACTTTCAATGCTTAATTTTTCAATTTTATGGTTAAATCCATGATCTCCAAAATAAGTATCTAAGATTTCATTATAATTTTCAAAACTAAATATTCCTAAATAATCTTTTATCCCAGTACAAATTATTGGTTTTGAAAAATTTAATGCTTCAATTGCAACTCTTCCAGTTCCAACTACAATATCACTTATTCCATAATAAGCATTTATATTGTAAATGTTGCCTATTGTTATTATTTTATTTTTTCTGTATTCACAATTTATTTGGTTTGCATAAAAATCAATTGATTTTTTCTTTACTCCATTTCCTACTATCACTATATATATATTATCTTTAAGTAAGTTTTTAGATTGATGTATGAAATTTTCAGCCAATCTTCCTTTACTAATACTAAGTCTACTACAATACAAAATTACCTTAGCATTTATAGGAATCCCAAGTTTACATTTTAAATTATTATTTTGAACTATTTCAGAATCTTTTTTTATTTTAATTCCATTATAAATTAGCGATATTTTATCTATTCTACTTTCAGAGATACTCTCAGATACTAATTTTTTTACCGGTTTACTAACCACGATTACATGCTTTGACTTCTCACATACATATGATAGCAGTTCTTTAGGGTAGTAAAGTCCATGAATTGTTATTATATAAGGCGTATTTGTTACATCATATAACTTTCTCGCAAGAAGCATACTTTCGATGCTATGACAATGTATTAAATCTATTTCATATAAGTTTACGAGTTTTTTTAATCTTTCAATTCTATATACATATTCACCTTGGTCTATCACTTTAAAAATAAATTTACTTTTATACTGACTACTAATTTCATTTTCATTTAAAGTTGCAATTATAGTCTTAACATTAATTTTATTTAAAGCCTCACACAGTGTAAGTACATGAGTTTCTGTACCTCCAATACTAAACTGATCTAGTAGCATAAGTATGTTCATAAAACCACCTTTTTTTATATTTAAGTATCAATTTTTTCAAAATAATATACTATATAGTATATTGTCTAATTAAGTTAATGTTCGATATTATTTCAATAGACTACTAAGGAGGTTTATTTCTATGAAATTCAGTAGAATTGATGGATTAGTTAGTATAGTCATATCAAACTATAATAATGAAAACTATATATTAGAATGCTTAAATTCTATACTTAATCAATCTTATGAAAATATAGAAATTATTATTGTTGATGATAAGTCAACAGATAATAGTGTATCAAAAATCAAAAATTGGATAAGAAAAAATAAAAATTCTTTTAAAAATGATAATTATATAAAATTAATAGAACTCCCTAAAAATGTAGGTTTCTCCGGTGCCGTGACATATGGACTTTTTTTAGCTCAAGGTGAATATATAGCAATGCACGATGGAGATGATAAATCTCATAAAGACAGAATAAAAAAACAAGTCAATTTTTTAAATAAACATAAAGAAATAAATGCTGTTGGTACTAACTATGCAACTTTTAATAATGATGACCCTACCCCTGTGTCTGAACCAACAGGTATAGAATTTGGAGTAGATAATATAAAAGACGTATACTCAGCTGGTCTTAACTGTGTTTGTCATGGTTCTTTATTGATTAAGGGTAGCGTATTTGATAGTATTGGTGGTCTTTCTAGAAAACTTGAAGGCGCGGAAGACTATGAATTTATCACAAAATTATTGCCATTTGGAATAGATAATATAAATGAAGAACTATATTATTATAGATTACATGAAAAGCAACGTTCAAAAGTATATTATGATATAAATAAAATTGCTATAGATGAAAAAGATTTAAAAGTTTTAATGGTTTTAGATAGTCTAAACATAGGTGGAACAGAAACTCATGTATACAGTCTTATTAAGGAGTTTTTAAGCAGAGGTGTAAAAGTTTGTTTATTAGCAGACCATGGACCTTATTCATCTGAATTCCTAAAATTAGGATGCACTATTTATAATATGGATTTCCCTCTTTATGTAATAAAAGATTTAGAAACTGAAAGTAGATATAAAAATAAAATAAAGCAGATAATTTTAGCTGAAAATATAAATATAATTCATGCTCACCAGTCACCTTCTGGAGCATTATGTATAGATATAGGCAAGGAACTTGAAATACCATGTATCTTTACTGTTCATGGACTTTACTATTACGATATTTTATATGATAGACTTAATTTATCTGACTCTATAATAAGTGTTAGTCAACCTACTTATGATTGGCTGCTTGAATATAATGTCCAGTCAACTGTAATTCCAAATTCTATAGATTTTGATGATTATGTTTCTAAGTCTCCTAACCTATCCATAAAAGAAGAACTTGGTATTGATAAAGATGCATTTACTATAGTTTATTGCTCTAGAATTGCTTGGAGTAAAACAAGGGTTGCTGAAAATTTATTAAGGGTTTGTCGTGACCTAGTACGTATTGAAAATCTAAATCTACATCTAATTATAGTTGGTGATGGTCCCGATTTTAACCAATTGGTTGGTATTGCAAATAGAACCAATGCTTTATTAGGAAAAAAATGTATACACCTAGTTGGTGGTAAAACAAATGTGGTTGATTATTATCTTAATGCTGATTGTATAGTAGGAACAGGTCGTGTGGCAATTGAAGCTTTTGCTTGTAAAAAGCCTGTTATTGCATCTGGTAATAATGGTTATTTCGGTATACTTAGCAATGATAACATTGAAAGTGCATGGAGAGTTTATTTTGGTGACCATAAATCTATAAAATCTAATAATGCTTCATTCCTATATAACGATATTAAGTATGTATATGAAAATAAAGATGGCCTTTCTCAATATGCTGAATCTTGCTATGAATGGGCTAGAAATTTCTTCGATATAAAATCTAATACAGATAGATTGATACGTGTTTATATGAATTCACTTAAAAACTTTCATTAAAATGGAGCTGGTTAAATGAAAAAATTATTATATATTGGATGGCTTGGACAAAACAACATAGGTGATGAACTTATGTGGGATATATTCTTAGATTTATGTGAAAAACATGGAGTCTCTGAAAAATATAAAATAGTAAACAATTTTGAAGATAGTGATTTAAATAATTTGCCGACCTATGATGTTGTTGTATTAGGAGGTGGATCACTTTTACTTCCAGGATATATAGAAATACTTTACAGAAGTTTTCAATCTGGTTCTAAAATATTCATTTGGGGAAGTGGGTATGATTGGGCAGAAAAAGATTATATAGTATCTCTAATGGAAGAAAACACTCCTGCATATTTATTCCCTGACGATAGTGAAATTATTTTACAAGAAGTAATTCCAAACTGTGAATTTGTAGGTGTTAGAGGCCCTTTAACTTATAATTTAATAGAAAAGTCATTTGTAGATATTAGTAAATTAATAATTTCTGGTGATCCAGGATTTGCTTTACAAGAAAAACCTCTAGTAGATTATATGCCTATAACCACATTAGATCCATCAGATAAAATTGTTGCTGTAAACTGGGGTTCTAGTCTAAATAAAATTTATGGTAATGATGAAGAAAGCGTATCTGGTGAACTTGCGAAAGTATGCAATTATTTAATAGATAGAGGATATAAAGTTTATCTATATATAATGTGGGAACAAGATTTAAAACCATTTTTAGATTTTTATAAAAAAATTAAACCTAGTGACAATTTAATTGTTGATACAAATATATATAGTGGTGGGCAGTTAATGAGTTTGTTAAAAAGATGTGAATTTTCTATAAACTTTAAACTTCATGGAAATATCACATCTGCCGTTGCAAATACGCCTTTTATTTGCTTAGGATATAGATTTAAGTGCTTTGACTTCGTAAAATCTATTGATTGCGATAAACTTATTGTACCTACAGATTCAAAAAATTGTATGAAGATATTATTGATTGTATAAATTATATAAATAATAACTACGATGATATAAAAATACTATTAAACATAATATTGACTCCTATAAAGAAAAAATAGAAACACCTTTTAGAGAAAACTTATTCTAAATTAAAATAGCAAAGTTTAAAAATTTTAAACTTTGCTATTTTTTAATTTTATTTCAAATCAAAATTTTTTAAAATTTCTTCTTTTTCATCTCTAAAAATTTCTATAGTTTTTATATGTGGATAATCAAGAACCATTTTAAAACTATTGCTTACATTTTTTTCATGTACGATAACTAGATAACAATGGGTATCTATAACTTCATGAGTTAAGTTTGCAGCTCCCCAATGGTCTGGTTCTGTGTTATGTCTAAATCCAAAATAAAAGTCATCTACAGTATATACTAAAGCGTAAAACGATGGCGAACCATGCTCCATCGATGCTAATCTATCCCCTTCTATTTCATACATATATCCCTTTTGGCATAATATACATTCTAATTCTTCATAATATGGAGTTTTATACAATATATCAATATACTCTTTACTAAACATATTATCACTATCAATTCTTATATGATACATGTAATCATATCCTTGTATTAAGCTATATATAGTTTCATCTCCATCAGACGTAAAAATTACGTTATCTGGTAATTTATCATATTTTGATAATGCATTAAATACTAGTTCTTCAGTTTCTTTTGTGTATCTCATTATACATTTAAAGTTTTGATTAGTTTGATTTTCTAAACTTCTTAAAGTATATTTATTAAAAATTTCAATTCTATATTCAATCCATTCTTTAGTTTGAGATAATTTTTTAGAATCATTATATACATCTTTAAACCCTGGCCAGAATGGATTTTCAGGTACATTAAATGGTATATCTATAACCATAATAATTTTATTTTCCATATCAAGTTACCTCTTTCATATTATATAAATATATAAAACTAATAGTTTTA
>NZ_JAIXHU010000041.1:0-26962 GCF_025671395.1 Paraclostridium sp. AKS73
AAAAACAAAATAGAAGATACAAAAAACAAGATAGATAGTATAAAAAATGATATATCAGATAAAATTCACAATAGACACTAGACAAAACGAAGATTGCAAAAAAAATTCTTACTGTAACATATATTATACAGTAAGAATTTTTTATTTACATTTTATGAACATTTATAGCAGATAAACCTTTTGGAGCATCTATTACATCAAAGCCTACTTCTTCTCCTTCGTGTAAATCCTTACAATGTCCATTTTCCTTAACATTAGAAAAATGAACAAAGACATCGTTTCCATCGTTAGCTGATATAAATCCATAGCCTCTATCATTATCAAACCATTTAACTACGCCTGTGAATTTTGACATACAAAAACTCCTTTAAATTTTATTTAGATAAAACATTAATAATTTATCTAAACATAGTATTTACGGTTAAAGATTTTTAATAGGAGAAAATATATGTAAAATTTAATAAAATTTAGGATATGAGATTTCTTCTCCTCTTACATATCTATGAATAATATTTCTATCATCACCTATATATATAAATCTTTCTAACCTTTCAATTAAACTATAACTTTTAGGATTTAAATTATGATCATCTAAAACTAAGGCATCAAATTCATAATCTTTTTCAAAACTTCCTACCTTTCCAAAGAAGCTTCCTCCACCTTTTGTAGCCATATAAAAAGCCTCTGAAAGAGTTAAGAAGTCTACTTGCTTATCTGAATTAACCCATAAAAGTTTAGAACATTGTATAGCATTTACCATAACTTTAAATATAGACAAATCATGGCCTCCACTAATGTCTGAGCCTAGTGCTATATTAATATCATTATCTAAAAATTTTCTAACAGGCATAATGCCGCTTCCCAGATTTAAATTCGAATTCGGGCAGTGAACTGCAAAGACGTTATTTTTTTTCATAAGTTCTAATTCTTTATCACAAGAATAAACACAATGAGCCATTAACGTTTTAGTTTGGCCGAATAAGTTAAATCTATTATAAGCATCTCCATAAAATTCAGACTCTGGTTGAAGTTGTCTAACCCAATCTATTTCTCCTAAATTCTCAGATAGATGAGATTGAGTAGGTGTATTATACTTAAGTGCTAAATCTCCTAATGATTTTAAAAGTTCACTATTGCAGCTAGGTATAAATCTTGGTGTGATTATAGGGTTAACCAGTGCATCAGTATTATAATAATTTTCTAATATATACTCAGTATCAGAAATTGACTTTTCTGTAACCTCTAATAAGTCGTCTGTGCAGTTTATATTCATATTGACTTTTCCTACAAAAGCACCAAGTCCGCTTTGATTAAATAAATTGATAAGTCTTATGCTAGACTCTTTGTGAACAGTAGCAAAAACCGCTATTCTAGTTGTTCCATGCCTCCAGACCTCTTTTATGAAATTTTTATAAACTTTATCTGCATATTCTATGTTTTTAAATTTGCTTTCTTCAGGGAATGTATAATTATCAAGCCAAGGTATTAACTCTTTATCCATAGCCATTCCTAAATTTCTAAATTGAGGTGCGTGACAATGTAAATCATTCATTCCTGGAATTATTAAATTATCACTAAAATCTATAACTTCAAAATTTTGATATTCAATTGGTAAGTTTTTATATAAATCTAATATTTTTCCATTTTTAACTAATATAAAACCATTTTCTATTATTTCAAATTTATCTTTAATTTTCGTGAATAATATATTCCCCTTATATATTTTAACCATAAATACCTCCTGATATGTGTATAAAATTATAATAATTGTTAATTTAATTATAATATACGTACGATTTAAAAATTAAATTAAAAAAAGTTCGAATTAAGAAGACTTTAAATACTATAACTAAAAATAGTATATGTAATATGATGAAGTAAAAATTCATATTTTATATTGATAATCAATTTGGCCTAAATAATGGGGGGAGATTTTATGGTAGATGATTTCCATATAGGTATCGATATTGGATCAACTACAGTAAAAGTTATTGTATTAAATGATAGTAAAAATATGATATTTAAATCATATAAAAGGCATTTATCAGATATAAAAAATTCAGTTATAAGTTTATTAAGTGAAGCCTATGATAGTGTAGGTGACAATAGAGTATCTGTTGTTATAACCGGATCTGGAGGTATGAAATTAGCAAAAAAATTAAATGTAGAATTTGTTCAAGAAGTAATAGCAAGTACAAAGGCGATTGAAACTTATAATCCAGGAACTGATGTGGTTATAGAACTTGGTGGAGAAGACGCTAAAATAATATATTTGACTAATGGTATAGAGCAGAGAATGAATGGAATATGCGCTGGTGGTACAGGGTCTTTTATAGATCAGATGGCAATATTATTAAAAACTGATGCTAAAGGGCTAAATGATTTAGCTAAAGACTATAAAAATATATATAGCATAGCTGCTAGGTGTGGAGTATTTGCTAAAACAGATATACAACCACTTATAAATGAAGGAGCTAGACAAGAAGATATAGCTGCTAGCATATTTCATGCTGTAGTTGTCCAAACGATTAGTGTATTGGCCTGTGGAAGAAAAATTAAAGGTAATGTTGCATTTTTAGGAGGACCACTATATTTTTTATCAGAACTAAGAAATAGGTTTATAGATGTACTAAAATTAGAGAAAGGTAATGTTATATTTCCTGAAAATGCACAGTTGTATATAGCGATGGGTGCTGCATTGTCATATAAAAACGACTATGTGTTATTTAGTGATTTAATAAAAAACATAGAAAGTTTAAAAGATATAGAAGATGTAGTTAGCTCTGACATTAAACCATTGTTTGATAATGAAAAAGAATATGAAGTTTTTAAAAATAGACATAAGAAAAATATAGTAAAATCAATAGATATATCAACATATAAAGGTAAATGTTTTTTAGGAATTGATGCTGGATCTACAACTACAAAAGCTGCATTAATAGATGAAGGTGGCAATTTATTATTTTCAGAATACAAAAGTAATGAAGGGGATCCTTTAAAATCAACTATATGTATTTTAAATAATCTATATAGTAAGTTATCAAGTGAAGCAAAAATCGTGAATTCTGTAGTAACAGGATATGGAGAGGGGTTAATTAAAAGTGCATTGAAAGTTGATTTTGGAGAGATAGAAACTATAGCACACTATAAAGGAGCTAAATTTTTCTCACCTAAAGTTGATTTTATATTAGATATAGGCGGGCAAGATATGAAATGCTTAAAAATAAATCAAGGGGTAATTGAAACTATCATTTTAAATGAAGCTTGCTCATCTGGATGTGGGTCTTTTTTAGAAACATTTGCTAAGTCATTAAATCTAGATATAAAAGAATTTGCTACAAAGGCGTTATTTTCAAAACATCCAGTTGATTTAGGATCAAGATGCACAGTTTTCATGAATTCTAGAGTAAAACAAGCTCAAAAGGAAGGAAATTCAGTAGGAGATATAAGTGCAGGCCTTTCTTATTCTGTTATAAAAAATGCATTGTACAAGGTTATAAAAATGAAATCACCTGAGGATATTGGAAGTTATCCTGTTGTACAAGGAGGGACTTTTTATAATGATTCAGTTTTAAGATCATTTGAAAATTTAACATGTAGAGAAGTTGTAAGACCTAATATAGCTGGTATAATGGGAGCTTTTGGTGCAAGTATAATTGCAAAAGAAAAGTATAATGAAGGTTATATAACAACACTTTTAAATAAAGAATCTATGAACTCTATAAATTTAAAAATAAGTACATCTAGATGTAAGGGGTGTTCAAATAATTGTTTGCTTACTATAAATGATTTTGGAAACTCAGAAAAATTCATATCTGGAAATAGATGTGAAAAGGGGATAGGATTACATAGGAAAGAAAAAGTTGATATAAATTTATTTGATTATAAATATAAACGAGTGTTTAATTATAGAAATTTGGATGAAGAAAGCGCAATAAGAAAAGAAATTGGAATTCCTAGAGTTTTAAATATATATGAAGATTACCCTTTATGGCACACTATACTTACAAATTTAGGATTTAGTGTTGTTTTGTCAGATGAATCTTCAAAGGGAATCTATGAGCAGGGAATGGACTCTATTGCATCAGAATCTGCATGTTATCCTGCAAAGTTAGTTCATGGGCATATACAAAATTTAATAAAAAAAGGTATCAAAAATATATTTTATCCATGTATTAGGAGTGAGAGTAAAGAATTTAAAAATGCTAACAATAGTTTTAATTGCCCTGTTGTAATGTCATACTCAGAAGTAATTAAAAACAATATTAGTGAGATTAAAGAAAATAAAATAAATTATATTAACCCATTTTTACCTATACACAATAAAAATTCTTTAAAGAAACGACTTTTAGAAGAATTAAATAAAATAAAAAATATGATGAAGAATTTTTAGAAATTAGCAAAGAAGAGATACATAAAAGTGTAGAATTAGGATTTGAAGAATATGAAAAATTTAAATCTGATATGAGGTATATGGGAGAAAAAGCTATAGAAACTATAAATAAAAACAAAAAAGAGGTATTGTGTTAGCAGGAAGACCATATCATATAGATCCAGAAATAAATCATGGAATACCAGAGTTGATAAATTCACTAGATATGGCGGTTTTAACAGAGGATAGTGTTGCACATTTAGGAAAATTAGAAGAACCTTTAAGAGTAGTTGATCAGTGGACATATCACTCAAGACTTTACAGAGCTGCAAATTTTGTGAATTCTCAAAAAATATAGAGCTTGTGCAATTGAATTCTTTTGGATGTGGACTAGATGCAGTTACAACTGATCAAGTTCAAGAAATTTTAAATAGAGAAGGTAAAATTTATACATGTATAAAATAGATGAAGGTAACAATTTAGGGGCAGCAAAAATAAGATTAAGATCATTAAAAGCATCTATAGAAGAAAGAGATATTAATAGTTTAAACATAGACAAAAGGAAAAAACATATATAAAAGGAAAACTAAACAAATTTACAAAATCAAATTATACTATATTAATGCCACAAATGTCGCCTATTCACTTTGAATTGGTAGAACATGGAATTAAATCTTGTGGATATAACATTGAAGTGCTTAAAAACTATGATGGGGCTATAGAAGAAGGGTTAAAATATGTTAATAATGATGCTTGTTATCCTGCAATAATCGTTATAGGGCAGTTGATAAAAGCTGTTAAAAGTGGAAAATATGATTTAAGTAAAACTATGGTTGCAATAACACAAACAGGAGGTGTTTGTAGAGCTACAAATTACATTGGTTTTTTGAGAAAGGCATTAAGTGATGCAGGTTATGGAGAGATTCCAGTAATATCATTATCTTTAAATGGAGAAGAAAAACGAAACTTATATAGTGTATTTTCATTAGGACTTATAAACAGGGTAATGATGGCAGCTATTTATGGAGATTTACTTATGAAAGTTTTATATAGAGTAAGACCGTATGAACAATATAAGGGTAGTTCAAATAAACTTTATCAAAAGTATCTAGAAATTTGTAAGGATAGTTTAAAAAAGGCTAATCTATCTAACTTTAAAGAAAATGTCTATAACATAGTTAAAGACTTTGATGAATTGCCTATAAATGAACAAAATAAACCTAGAATTGGATTGGTAGGAGAAATTTTGGTTAAATTTCACCCACTGGCAAATAACAATATTGTAGATGTTTTAGAGGCAGAGGGAGTCGAAGTTGTTGTCCCAGAACTAATGAATTTCTTTTTAAGCTGTGCGTACAATACTTATTATAAGTCAGAGTACTTGTTAGATAAAAAATATAAAAAATTAGGCGGAAAGCTAATGAAAGATACAATAGAGTTGTATCAAAAACATTACCTAAAAGCATTAAAAAATAGTAAAAGATTTAGTATGTCAGATGGAATTGAAACATTAGCTAATAAAGCTTCTAAGATAGTTTCAGTTGGAAATCAAGCAGGAGAGGGATGGTTATTAACAGCTGAAATGGTAGAACTTATAGAGAGTGGAGTAGAAAATATTGTATGCATGCAACCTTTTGCTTGTTTACCAAATCATATAACAGGTAAGGGGGTTATTAAGGAACTTAAACGAATTTATAAAAATGCAAATATTGTCCCAATTGATTATGACCCAGGAGCAAGTGAAGTAAATCAAATTAATAGGATTAAACTTATGTTGTCCACATCATTTAAAACAATGTAAAAAAGAAGATGTATAAACTACATCTTCTTTTTAGTTTATTCTTGGAAATATACTTACAAATAAATTATATATAGTTAAAAATAGATATTATTACCAAATTTAATATTATAATATAAAGGTGTTTAAAAGACATTTAGCGAATAATGTAAGATTGTAGAGATTTGAAATGTGGAAATTTTAAAAATTTAATAAGGAGGACTGATTGTTGATATACGTATTTAGAAATTTACCAAGTTTACATACTGAAAGGTTGATACTTAGAAAAGTGCATAAAAATGATATCAATGAATTACATAGATGTTTATCAAATGACTATCTATCAAAATATATGTTAATAGACTTTGATAAAAGTATAAACACTACAAAGAAGATGCTAGATAAAATAATAAATGGATATGAAGATGATAAGGCTACTCCTTGGGGAGTTACATTAAAAGAAGATGGAAAGTTAATTGGTATGTGTGGATTTTCAAGTTATAGTGAATTAAACAATAAGGCTGAAGTTGGATATATATTAAATAGTGAATATTGGAACAAAGGAATAATAACAGAAGCTCTTTGTAGTGTTATAGATTTTGGGTTTGAAAATATGAACTTAAATAAAATAGAAGCTAAATGTATATCAGGAAATTTTGCATCTGAAAAAGTTATGATAAAAAATGGAATGCGTTTAGATGGTATATTAAGAAGTGATAGACTTCATAAAGGTATGTATACAGATTTAAAACTTTATTCAATTTTGAAACAAGACAAATAAATGTTGTTTATTTGTCTTATATGTTATAATATTAAGACAACTATGTAAAATGAAGGTGGGCTAAAAATGAAGGTAGTAAAAGAAGCTATATCGTCTCCTTATTTAGAATATGGAATTGATGAAGATATAGTTATTCATGAAGGAAATTTTTGCATTTACCTAGATAAGCTATATAAATGTAAGGGCCGGATCTACTATAGAATTAGTCCTCCCGTATGTATAAACTTTGAAGCTAAAATACTAGGTCACAAAAATTTAGATTTAGAAAATCTTAAAGAAGATTACTTGGAGGGGATTATAGAAGTTCATGGATATCAACCTTTCCAAGTTAATATAAATAGTATACAAAAAATTATATAGATGGATATGTTAGCAGCGGAATAATAAAATCAAAAAATAGATATGTGGAGTACATAGATTTTCATATTGTGAATTTTGACAAAAAGCAAGGAACCCTTATAAAGTATATGGATAAATTGTTTGCTGGAAGAATTGAGTTTGAAATAAGTGGATATGAGATAATAATTGATAAAAGATATGATTATAAAAAAGAATTATATGAAGAGTTAAGATTTAAAAATGGTAGTATAATTACACATATAGGAAGAATAAAAAGAAAAGATAATAAAGTATTCAAGTCAACATATATATTTAAGCTATTAGATGAGATATCAGATACGCTTAGCTTTTTAGCTGGAAGATACATAGGTATATGTATGGTAATGGGATATAAAGATAATCAGAATACATTTAGATTATGGAAGGAGTCTTTAACAACTCCATTTAAATATGTGCCTACATGGTCTGATACTATAGCAAATCATCATAATATTGAAAAATATATGAACTTAATGTGCAGAAAATTACATGATTCTTACTATGGGCCAGCATTAAAGCATGTGGTAGACTGGTACATAGAATCTATAGATAATATAAGTATAGAAAATAATGTTGTATCTTTACAAATTGCTCTAGAAACCTTGTCCTATGTTGTTATTGTTGAAAAAAATAAAATTTTAACTGATTTAGAGTTTGAAAAAAATACAGCTTCTGACAATATAAGAATCTTATTAGATGCGTGTAGTATATACTATGGGAAAGAAGAATTAAATTTATTCAATGAATATATTTATAATAAGTTCAATGATGGAGTTGATATATTTACATATTTTAGAAATAAAGTTGTTCATCCAACACGAAAAACTAAAAGAGCTAATTTAACAGTTGAAGATATGTGGAATATACTTCAAATAGGAACTAGATACGTTGAATTAGTAGTTCTATATATCATTAATTATAAAGGCGAGTATTCTAACCGCTTAAATGATAGATGCTATGGAGAAGTTGAAGTTGTCCCATGGAATGATTAAATTTTATTTTAATAAAATGTTTTAACATGTAGAAAACTGTGTAATAATATAAAAAATACAGTAAAGGAAAGTGATATATATGTTAAAATTTTATGGATATTCTAGATGATCTACAGTTAGGAAAGCCAAGGCTTGGCTTAATGATAATAATATAGATTTTGAGGAAATAGAAATAGTAAAAAATCCTCCTAGCAAAGAAGAATTAGAAATTATGTATAAAACAGGTATATATGAATTAAAAAAATTCTTTAATACTAGTGGAGTTAAATATAGAGAACTTGGGCTTAAAGATATAGTTAAAAGTGAAAGTGATGAGAAATTACTAGAAATTTTAGCCAGTGATGGAATGCTTATAAAAAGACCTATAGCATTTGATGGAAAAAATGTGCTTATAGGATTTAAGGAAGATGAATGGAAAGAAAAACTTTTAATAAAATAAAAAAAGGACCTTTATATAAAGGTCCTTTTTTATTTTATTAAATTTAAAGAATGTAAAGTTGACAATAGTGTGTATAAAGTGTATATATATAATATACACAGTTTATACACACTGTACATATTATATTAAAGAAATGAGGTGTGAAATTGAATATAAATATAAGTAATACATCTACAACTCCACTTTATGAACAAATTAAAAATCAAATTAAAAATCAAATTCTAGATTCTACACTAAAGCAAGGAGAAGGGTTGCCTTCTATAAGAAATTTTGCAAAAGAACTAAAGGTAAGTATTATAACTATAAAAAGGGCTTATGAGGAACTTGAAAAAGAAGGATTTATAGAGACTATTACGGGAAAAGGAACGTTTGTATCCATGCAAAATAAAGATAGGTTAAGAGAAACTGCTTTATATGAGATAGAAAATAAACTTGAAATAGTTATAAAACAGGCGAAGTCAGTAGGTATAACTTTAGAAGAAGGTATAGAGATATTTAAAAGTTTATATGAAGAAGTCTAAGGAGGTTAATATATGAATGTTATAGATATAAAAAACTTAAACAAAACACTAGGGAATTTTAAATTAACAATAAATGATATTGAAATAAAAAAAGGATATATAACTGGATTTATAGGGCCTAATGGTTCAGGGAAAACAACAACTATGAAGTTGATTATGAATATGCTGAAAAAAGATAGTGGAACTATAAAAGTATTTGGTAAGGAAAGAGAGGTAGATGATCTTGAAATAAAAAAACTATAGGGTATATAGGAGATGTATCCGGATACATGCAAGAAAATAAATTGAAGAATATAAAAAAGGCAATAAAACCATTTTATAAAGATTGGGATGAACAGCTATATAAAAAATATATGAAACAATTTAAATTAAATGAAAACAAAGTATATAAAGAACTTTCTAAAGGTCAGCAGAAGAAATTTGAACTTGTAATGACTTTATCCCATCATCCTAAGTTAATAATAATGGATGAACCAACAGCAAATTTAGATCCATTGGTAAGAAATGAATTTCTTGAAATATTACAGGAACATATAGAAAAAGAAGAAGCTACAGTATTTTATTCAACTCATATAACATCTGATTTAGATAAAGTAGCAGATTTTCTTATATTTATATATGAAGGTAATATAATACTTTCAGGAGATAAAGAAAGTATATTAGAAAATCACAAAATAATAAGAGGTAAAAAAGATATGCTAGATATTGATACAAAGAAAGAATTAATATCATATAGTGAAAATTCTTTTGGATTTAGTGGTATGACTTCAAATGTGAAAAATGCTTATGAAGTATTTGGAGAAGAAGTAGTATATGATAATGCAAATTTAGAAGATATATTAATGTATTATACAAAGGGGTGTTAATTATGGTAAATATAATAAATCTTACGAAAATGAGTTTAAACAATTTAAGTTCAATTATAAAGACTATATTGATTGTACTAATTGTATGGATTGGAATTGCTATAATTAATCAAGCTTTTTTAATATTATATTTGGAATGGGGACATATTTGCTTTTGATGCAGGTAATGTCATATGAGGACACGTATGGAATAGATAATTTAATTGCTGAACTTCCTGTGAGCAAAAATGAATATGTAATTTCCAGATATGTTTTAGGAATTATTATTTCTGTAATTTTCATGGTATTATCAGTTTTAATTTATTCTATATTAAATTCAATTTTAGAATTAGATTTAACATTAGGAATATTTATTTTAATTGGATTTGTGACATCTATATTAGCTATATCTGTTATAATACCTGTTATTTTAAAATTTGGAATAAATAAAGGTAGAATGGTAGTTGCGATATTAACAGCATTAATGGTAGTTGTTCCAACTGGAATTATGACTAGTATTTGGGAAAATAAGGAGTTTATGTCTAAAATTATGAATGTAGTTGGGAATATAGGCGTTCCTTTTATACTAATTATATCAAGTTTACTAATTTTAATGATTTCAATTATAATTAGCTTACGTGTATATAAATCAAAAGAAATAAAATAGTAATATAAAAAGGATTAGATTATCTAATCCTTTTTTTCTGGTATATAAATTTTTGGTATGTACAAAGTTATATTTTCTAAGCTTGTAATAGACTCATAAATAATTTTAGCATTATCTTCTATACTATTACTTGTGAGATTTAATGTTAAAATTATTTTTGATAAGTTTTTAATTTCTAATATATTAGTATTTTCTATAAACCCAATTTTTATATTTTTATTACATTTAAGTAGATCATTTAAGTGTTTAGAATCTAAAGTCATAATATCCCCTCCCTGATAGTTTTATAATATAATATATACGTAAAAAACTCAAATAAAAACAAAGTATTACAATATGAACAAATTTTATAAAAATTTTGAATGGGAATTGGATATTTTTAGTATTAAAATTCAGAATCATATGATAATATTTTAGATGTAATTAAAAGTTTTAGTTAACTATATTGTTTTTAAAATCTAAATAGGGAGGCAGCTGATGGGGGAAAAACAAAATAGCTCTATGATAAAATCTCTTTCAATTATAATTGCAGTACTATTTTCAATAGAAATAGTTACATATACAATGGTATATGTAAACTTAAAAAGTAATTCTAATAATGTAACAAAGGACATAATGTTTTTTATTATACCACCTATTATATATATGATGGCATTTTATATATCTTTTAAGTCTATTGAAGATGAAGAAAACTCGATTTTTTCTACATTGCTAAGTATTTTAGCAGCATGGACTCCGTTTTTTTTAGTACCAACTTTTATAGATAATAGTTTATTAGAAACGCTATTTACCAACTTAGAGATAGTTACACTATTGCCTAAGATATCTATAGCTATAGGAGTGATATCAACTTTAAAAGGTATTGGGGCTTATACAATTAAATCTAAAAAAGAAAAAGAAGCAAGAAGAGAGAGAGAATTGCAAATAAAAAGAGAAAGGCGAGAACTTTATAATCAAGAATTATTAAAGCATAAAAACAGAAGAAGAAATTATTAAATTTATATATCTAAAGTAGCACGTATTTTAAGTTAAATAAATAAAAAGAGTTGTCTTATCAATTGAGACAACTCTTTTTTATTTTAATACTATATAAAGGTAAAAAGTCAAATAAGAACAAAATATTACAATATCGACACATCTTCTAAAATGTTTGATTAAAAACTATATATTGTATATAATTAAATGTATTAGAAAATGGGGGAGGTATGTGGGAATGGATACTTCAAATAAGCTAAATATTCTAAAGAATAAACTTAAAGAAATGGAAAGTGTTTTAATTGCATTTTCAGGTGGCGTAGATAGTACTTTTTTATTAAAAGTGGCACATGAGGCATTAGGAGATAAATGCGTAGCAGTTACGATACATGCTATGATGCATTCAAATAGAGAAATAGAAGAAGCTAAGGAATTTACAAAAGCATTAGGTGTAAAACATATAGTTATAAAAATTGATGACTTTGATGTTAAAGAATTTATTGAAAATGATGAAAAAAGATGTTACTACTGTAAAAAAACTATATTTACGAATATGAAAAATATAGCTAAAGAGAATAATCTAAATTATGTTTTAGATGGAACAAATTTAGATGATTTAGGAGATTATAGACCAGGCTTAAAAGCATTGGAAGAGTTAAATATAAAGAGTCCTTTAAAGGATAGCTTATTAACTAAAAAAGAAATTAGAAGCTTATCAAAAGAACTTAATGTTCCTACATTTAATAAGCCTGCATTTGCATGCTTAGCTACAAGAATACCTTATGGAGAAGTTATAACAAATGATAAGCTTAGAATGATTGAAAAAAGTGAAGAATACTTACAAGATTTAGGATTTAAACAATTTAGAGTAAGAGTACATGGCGATTTAGCGAGAATAGAAGTAGAAGAAAATGAGATACATAAATTTTTTGATAAGAATTTATTAAAAACTACACATGATAAGTTTAAAGATATTGGATTTAGGTATATAACTTTAGATTTATTAGGTTATCGAATGGGCAGTATGAATGATAGTATTAAGCAATAGGAGGAAGACATGAAAAATTACACATTAATAACACCATGTTTTTCGGTATAGAAAAAATATTGAAAAATGAAATATCCAACTTAGGTTATGAGATAATAAAAACTGAAGATGGAAGAGTGACGTATAAAACAGACGAGAAAGGAATAGCAATGTCTAACATATGGCTAAGAACTGCTGAAAGGGTTCTTTTAAAAGTTGCTGAATTTGAAGCTAAAACTTTTAACGATTTATTTGAAAGTACAAAAGCTATAAATTGGGCAAAATATATTCCGTATGGTGGAGAGTTTCCTGTATCAAAGGCATCTTCAATAAAATCTAAATTATTTTCAACTTCAGACATACAAGCAATTGTAAAAAAAGCTGTAGTAGAAAGTTTAAAAACTAGTTATCAAGAAGATGGTATGTTACCTGAAACTAAAGAAAAATATCCAATACAAGTGTTTATTCATAAAGACATAGTAACTATAACATTAGATACAAGTGGAATGGCACTTCATAAAAGAGGATATAGAGAAGTATCAACAAAGGCTCCATTAAGAGAAACTATTGCATCTGCTATGGTACAGTTAACGCCTTGGCAGCCAGGAAGAATATTTGTTGATCCTATGTGCGGATCAGGAACTATAGTAATAGAGGCTGCTATGTTAGGACTGAATATGGCTCCTGGACTTAATAGAGAGTTTATATCTGAAAAGTGGACTACTATGGATAAAAATATATGGTGGGATGTAAGAAAAGAAGCATTTGAAAAAATGAATACAGATGTAGATTTTAAAATTCAAGGATATGATATAGATAAAGAAGCTGTTATGATAGCTCAAAAAAATGCAGAACTTGCAGGTGTAGAAGATTATGTAGAGTTTAAAGTTTTTAATGCTAAAAACTTTGAAAGTGAAGAAAAATTTGGATTTATAGTTACCAACCCTCCGTATGGGGAAAGATTAGAAGATAAGCAAACTGTAAAAAACTATATAAAGATTTAGGTTATGCATTCAAAGAACTTAAAACATGGTCTTATTATATGGTTACTTCATATGAAGACTTTGAAAATGCATTTAATAAAAAAGCTACAAAAAAAGAGAAAATTATATAATGGTAGATTGAAAACTTATATATATCAATATATAGGTCCTAAGCCACCTAAATATATGAATAATAACAAATAATTACAAGCCCTCTTAAATATAAATATAGTGTAGTAATAAATTTAAGGGGGGGTATGTATGAGATTATCAGTCTAAAAAATAAGTAAAGTTCAACCTAGAAAAAGAACTAATAAGAATAAACATAACAAAGTAAAGAAGTATCAAAAGAAGAAATAGTATTAAATGATATTATGGATAAAGAAGATAAGGAAGCTGAAATAGTATTAAATGATTTAGTTCCAGAAAGAGATAAATCAAAGTATGGCATAAAATCTAATTCAAATAATAATCAGAAAAATGGAATTAAGCTAAATTTTAATTTATTTCCAAAAACAATAAAGTTAATGCTTCTAATAACAAATCTAGAAATAATAAAGTTATAAAAAATGAAGAATTAACAAAAAATAAGGAATCTGAAGAAATTGAAGAAGAAACAAAAGTTAGAGATGAAATAGATAACTCACAAGAATAAAAATTCAAAACAAGAGCTTATTTTAATAAGCTCTTGTTTTGAAAATTTAAAAACTAACATAAGGATGTGTATACTATGAGTCAAGAATTAACTTTTAAAGAAATTAGTAATCATTTAATAGAAGATGAAAGACCTTCTTTATATATAAAAAAATACTTTCGGATGATAGATATTCTTTTGAACTTAAAGACAAACTTTTAAAGCTTGAAACAATAGATCAAAACCTAAAATATCATCCAGAGGGAAATGTTTTGAATCATGTGCTATTAGTTTTAGATAATGCAGCTCAAATAAAAAACTTTTCTAAAAATAGTTTAGCTTTTATGTGGGCAGCCTTACTTCATGATATTGGAAAGCTTACTACTACTAAAATTAGAAAGGGAAGAATTACTTCTTACAATCACGATTTGGAAGGAGAAAAAATTTCTAAACAAATTTTAGACAAGCTTACAGATAATGAGGATCTAAAATATACAGTTTCTAAATTAGTTAGATATCATATGCAACCATTATTTTTTGATAAAAATTTACCTTTTTTTAGTTGGAAAGAAATGCTAAAAGAAATTGATTATAAAGAAGTTGCGTTAATATCGATGGCAGATAGATTAGGGAGAGGGAATATTACTAGTGAAACCAAGAAAAAGGAGCTAGAAAATCTAGAGAAGTTTAAAGCTTATTTAAAAACTAGAGAGGAAAAATAAATGAAGCTATTTAAATTAATTGTATTGATTTTATTTGCAGGATTTTTAAATGTAGGATGTACCACAAATACAGCATCGCCTGAACAATTAATCAGAAAGCCTTTGTATAATGAACAAAAACTAAAATTAAAATACAATATAGAAAGTGCCTTAAAAGGATCAAAACCATTACTACCTAAAAACTCTTCAGATGTATCTTCTATAAATGAAGTTGATTTAGATAAAAATAAAGTAAATGAATTAGTTGTATTTCAAAAGAAAGAAGATATAGATGAAGGAAGTGTAAAAGTTGGCTTTTCAATAATGAATTATGGAAAAGACAGTGTATATTCTACTGTAGATGAGTATTTAGTTACAGGTGAAAGTATTGAGTATGCATACTTTTCTGATTTAGATAATGATGGAAATAAAGAAATAATATTATTAACTAAAAATGGAAATAATAGTACTTTAGACATATGTCAATTTAAGGATAATAAGATAACTAGGTTATATAGATTTGACCCAAGTTGGATAAAAGATTCAAATGATTATACGGATATAAAAGTTTTTATAGGAAATCTAGATAACGATGGAATTCCGGATATGGTTATAAGCAGTTTAAATCCAGAAACTCATAAAATGATAGTGAGTCTAACTTATTTCGATAAATACATAAGACTTAAAGACTATACAATAATAAATGATGTAAAAAGTTTAGATAATGTATATATAGATATAAGAAAAGTACGAAAAGATAAAAGAGCAATTATACTAGGATATAAGCCTTTTACAGGTGGAGAATCCTATATAACTCAAATATTGTATCTAAGTGGAAATAAATTGATGAAAGCATTTGATGAGAAAGATATAAAAACAAAAATCCATATTATATGGCTCCAGAAGATATTAATTACGACGGAGTTGTAGAAATACCTATAATAAATAATAATACTAGAGGATACAATAAAAAAACATCTGCTAATGTAAGTTGGTATAGTTGGAATGGAAAAGAGAATGAAGAATCAAATTTAGTTTTGTAAGTCAAGTTTATTACAATTATTCAAACAATTTTAAATTGCTTATACCTAATATTTTAGCCAATAAAATATATATTGAAGAAGTTCCAAAAGATAATAAACTATATTTTGAATTTATGTATTATGATACTCAGCATACAGAACCTATAAAGTTATTTACTATTAGTAAGGTAGATAAAAATAATGTTGAAGAAAGTAAAAGTGCTAATTCGAATACTAATAATGGAGGATATATAATTTTAGAAAATGACAAAGCATCATTCATGTTGCTTGTAAATAGTCCTGAAGTATTAAAAAAATTAGATATATCAAGTGAAGCAATAAAAAAAGATTATTTTTACCTATTTATTAGGATAGAGGGAGGAAGTATTATGAATGAAAAAATCTTAATTTTAGAAGATGAAATAGGCATAAGAAGTTTTGTAAGCATAAATTTAAAAAGAGAAGGTTATGAGGTTGTAGAAGCAGGTACTGGACAAGAAGCTATAGATAAAATCACAAATGAAAAAAACATATCTATAGCATTGCTAGATGTTATGTTACCTGACATGAGTGGAATAGATGTATGTAAGCATATAAGAAGCAACTTTGATTCAGTGGGTATTATAATGCTTACAGCTAAATCTCAAGAAGAAGACAAAATAGAAGGTTTTATATCTGGAGCGGACGACTATATGGTTAAGCCGTTTAGTATAAAAGAATTACTTATGAGAGTAAGTGCTCTTTCAAGACGAATCAATAGAGAGGCAAATGCAAAGAATAAAAGTATAATAGAAAGTGGGCCTTTCGTTCTAGATTTAGAAAAAAGAAAATTAACTAAGAACAATTCAGATATAGAGTTAACTCCAACAGAGTTTTCAATAGTTAAGTTTTTAATAACAAACGAAAAGCAGTCTTTAAGTAGAGATCAAATTTTAGATGAAGTATGGGGTACTAACTATTTATATGATTTTAAGATAGTTGATGTAAATATCAGAAGAATAAGAAATAAAATAGAAGATGATCCATCAAAACCTAAATTTATACAAACGGTTTGGGGATATGGTTACTGTTGGAGAAAGGAAGAACAATAGTGATACACTTTGAAGGACTTAGAAAAAAAATAATAAAAAAATTATTTTATAATAATTATTATAACTGTAACACTATTTGAAGGGCTATTTATATTCTATGCTCAAAATTACTATTATGACTCAATAAAAAGAACACTTATGCATCAAGCTAGCAACACTGATAGCATATATAGTGGATATATGGGAGATAGTTCATTTGAGCAAAAGGTTAATAATTTGTATGATAAAAGAGATATAGATAGTGATTCAAAGATGGCGTTAGAGATAATAGATAAAAAGAAGAATATTATAATTGACCAATATGGATTTAGAAGTAGAGAAAAAGCTCATTATGAAGATGTAAATGAAGCTCTAAAAAACAAAACAACAACAAGTACATATAGAATAAAAGATACTGGAGAACATGTTATGAGTATTTCAGTACCTTTAAAATCTAATAACCAAATTGAAGGAGTAGCAAGATATACTGTTTCACTAGATTACATTGATAGAACTATATTTAAGATAGTTTTAGGTCTAATACTTGCAGGTATATTTATTTTATTAATAGCTATATCTATAAGTTTAAAATTTGCATATACTTTGATTGATCCATTAAGTGAACTTAAAAAATTTGCAAATGAATTAGCTCATGGTAATTACAATATAAGATTAAAACCAAGAGCTATAATTGATGATGAAATTGGAGAACTAGCAGAAACATTTGAACATATGGCAAAAGAAATTGATAAAAGTGAAAAGCTAAAAGAAGAATTTATATCATCGATTTCACATGAATTAAGAACTCCTTTAACATCTATTAAAGGATGGAGTGAGACTTTAGGGTATGAAGGAATTGGAAAAGAAGAGTTAGACTTAGGTCTAGGAATAATTCAAGATGAAACAGAAAGACTTATAAAACTTGTTGAGGAACTTTTAGACTTTTCAAGACTATCATCTGATAGAATTAAACTTCAAATAGATATGGTAGATATTCAACAATTAGCTTTTGGAGTGGTAAATCAATTAAAAGTGAAATCACAAGAAAAAAATATTTCATTAAGTTGTGAAGTTGAAGACACTCAAATGAGACCGATACAAGGAGATAAAAATAGACTAAGACAGGTTCTTATAAATTTAGTACAAAACTCTTTAAAGTTTACATCAGAAAATGGATATGTAAAGGTTATAGTTCACCAAGAAGAAGACTATACAACCATTAGTGTTGTTGACAATGGAGAAGGTATAGAAGAGCACAATTTAGAAAAGGTATTAGATAAATTTTTCCAAGAAAATTATAATAAAGCAGGTAGTGGTTTAGGACTTGCTATAAGTAATGAAATCGTAAAATTACATGGTGGAGAAATGAAAATAAAAAGTAAAAAAGGTGAAGGTACATGTATTATATTTACATTAAAAAATACATTACTGGAGTCTGTATAGAAAGAGGATAAAAATGAGAAATATTAAAATCACTATTGAGTATGACGGATCAAGATACAAGGGATTTCAAAGATTAAAAGATAATGATAATACGATACAAGGAAAGATTGAAGCTGTACTTAGCAAAATGGCAGATGAAAAAATAGAAATAATTGGATCAGGAAGAACTGATATGGGTGTTCACGCTTACAACCAAGTAGCTAACTTTAAAACAAATTCTAGTTTATCTGTTAAAAAAATTAATGATTATTTAAATAATTATTTACCAGAGGATATAGTTATAAAAAATGTTGAAGAAGTTGATGAAAGATTCCATTCAAGATATAATGTAAAGCAAAAGGTCTATTTATATAAAATAAATAACTCTAAAACTCAAGATGTTTTTCTAAGGAAATATAGTACTTATATAGAAAAACCATTAGATATAGAATTAATGAAAAAAGCTAGTGAGTATTTAGTAGGAGAGCATGATTTTACAAGCTTTGCATCTTCTAAATCAAAAAAGAAATCAAATGTAAGAAATATACATAGTATAACTATCAATAAAAATAAAGATATGATAGATGTATTCGTAGAAGGTAATGGTTTCTTATACAATATGGTTAGAATAATAGCAGGAGCTTTAATAGATGTTGGATTACACAAAAAAACTCCTGAGGATATAAAACTTATGTTAGATAAAAAAGATAGAAGTAAAGCATCAGATACAGCTCCAGCTAAAGGCTTATACTTATATTCTGTTAAATACTAATTATTAAGCAGCTTTTAGCTGCTTAATTTATTTTTTGGAGGGAAAATGTATTACACATATATAATAACTTGTAAAGATGAAACTTATTACATTGGATATACTAGCGATATTAAAAGAAGAATTAATGAACATAAAATAGGAAAGAACTCGAAATATACTAGAGCAAGAGGATTTAAAAATTTAGAAATATACTGGAGTAGTAATTCACGTAGTGATGCAATGAAGCTAGAATGTTTTTGAAAAAGCTTACGAGGTTAAATAAAACTAAACTTATAAATAATCCTAGTTTACTATATGATAAATATAAAGTGGATTGTAGAAAATATATGTTAGAGGTGTTAGATGAATTATAATTTCAAAAATTATTAAGTAGTAGTTTGTATAATTATAGACTGAAATAGACTTTGTACACTAAAAGTAAATAAAATTTAAAATAAAATTAAAAATAAAATTTAAAAATAATATTGATTTTGTAGTATGAAAATGTTATTTTAAATATGTAAACGTTTTACCGAAGAAAGAGGAAGAGGGGAGAGGGGTATTTGTGACAAATATAATAATCAATGCAGATGATTTTGGCTACTGTGAAGGTGTAAATCAGGGTGTTATTTCAGCATATAAAAATGGAATTGTAACTTCTTGTAGTATAATGGCGGGCATGCCTGGTTTTAATCAAGCTGTGAAGCTTTTAAATGAAAACAAAGGGCTTGGTTGTGGAGTTCATATGACTTTGAGTTGTTATAAACCGGTTTTAGATACACATAAAACTTTGGTAGATGAAAGTGGATACTTCTTCAGGAGGATAACAAAAGAAAAGTCTATGGAATTTGATTTAGATGAGGTATACCTAGAACTTTGCTCACAAATAGATAAAGCTATAGGTGCTGGAGTTAAAATAAGTCATCTAGATAGTCATCATCATATACATACACTTGAAGAATTTAGACCAGTAATTGAAAAAATATTAGAAAAATATAAGTTACCTATAAGAGGTGGATTTGAATATGAAATTAGCTATGATAAAGTAGTTCCACTTATAGATAGTTTTTATGGGGAGAATATAAGTAATGATTATTTTAATAATAACATTGACGATATAAAAAAATTTAAAGTTGTGGATATAATGAGCCATCCTGCATTTGTAGATGCTTTTTTATCAAAATCAACCTCATATTCTATACAACGAACATTAGAACATGAAATATTAACTTCATTTGAACTAAAACAGTTTTTTGAAGATAATAATATAAACTTAATTAATTATAACAATATAGGGGAAAGTGAAGGTATTTAATTATGAATGAAAAGATTTTTGAAATATCATTTGGTATAATAGGTCATGCAGGAGATGCTAAAAGTACAGCATATGAAGCGTTAGGGGAAGCTAAATTAGGCAATTTTGAAAAGGCAAGAGAATTATTAAAAGAAGCCAATGAAACATTAACTAAGGCTCATAGATTTCAAACTGAGTTAATTCAAGCAGAGGCTAGCGGAGAAAAAACTGAAATGGGAGTTGTATTAGTTCACTCTCAAGATCATTTAATGACAACTATGAATTTTTTACAATTAGCTAAAGAATTTGTTGATATGTATGAATTTATATATAGTAAATTAGAAAAATAATAAAAATAAAAGCGCTTATTTATAAGCGCTTTTATTTTTTATTATTTTTTACTAGATGGAGCTATTTTTTCTTATTAGGTTTGTAAGGTACAGGGTTAACCTTATTAGGAACTTCTACGGATTCACCCTTAGGGCCTTGGGGACCAACATCACCTTTATCACCCTTAGGACCTTGAGGACCAGTAGAACCAGTGTCACCTTTAGGGCCTTGAGGGCCAGCAGCACCAGTATCACCCTTAGGACCTTGAGGACCAGCAGCACCAGTATCACCCTTAGGACCTTGAGGACCAGCAGCACCAGTATCACCCTTAGGACCTTGAGGACCAACATCACCTTTATCACCTTTAGGACCTTGAGAGCTAGGTAATGTTAATATTTCAGACTTATTTATATTACACAATGGATTAACATATACTTCTTTACCAAAATCAACATAGTCAATAGCTGATAATTTTATACATATAGGACCTTTTCCTGAAGATGTAGTTCCATATATACTACATGGAGTAATTTTTTTTACCTTCAACCTTAAAATACAATCGCTATTAGAAAGTTTAAAACCAAGTATTCTACCTACGCATCCAACCAAATTTTTATATAAATCTAAATCACAAGCATAATAAAAAAACATTTGGCTCTCATTACAATTTAAAGAGCTGCTTTGGCAAGTGTTACAATTATAGTTTTTGTCTGGATAATTATCACAATCAAAAGTTTCAAGTTCAAATAAATTTGAGGAACTTTTGTTTAAGTTACAGCTGTCACATTCACAGTATTCTGATGTACATTTTTTTTGTTTACAAAAGTTGTAGTCACATTTTTTTTGCATAAAAACACCTCATATATTTTAATTAATAGGCATATCCTATCATTATATCTATATGCAATAGGCGTAAGGTTTGAAACTAATTGAAAAAATATAAATTAATAAAAGAAATTTTTTTTTACATAAATAGCAAATACGCTATAATATATATATAACCCTAGTAATTAAGACAAAATAGAAAAACCCTTGAAAATAAACTAAAAATAAGAAATAAAATGTAAAATAAAAATTAATTGTAAAATTTTTTAAAAAAATACAATTTACTATTTCCTTTTTTAAAAGTCTATTGTAAAATATACTTAAAGAAAACGTTAACAATAACAAAAGACCTTAGTAAGGTGGTGAAAATATGAATTATCAAGATAAAATACTAAAGGTTATAATTCATGCAGGAAATGCGAAATCTCATATATATGAAGCTTTACATTGTGCTAAAAAAGGCGACTTTAAAAAGTGTGACGAATATATGGAAAGTGCAAATGAAGAAATTTTAGAAGCTCAAAAAATTCAAACTAGTTTAATAAATAAAGATGCTGAGGGGAAAAATGTCGAAATAAGCATGCTTTTAATTCACTCACAAGATCATTTGATGACATGTCTAAGTGAGAGGAATTTAGTGAAAGAAATTATAGACTTAAGAAAAGAGCTTAAATTAAATAAGTAATTAACAATATTAAAATAAAAATATATTAGACTTTTAGGAGGAAATTAAAATGAATAAAAAAATATACTTATTTTGTAGTGCAGGGATGTCAACAAGTTTATTAGCAAGTAAAATGCAAAATGTTGCAAATCAACATAATTTACCAATAGAGGTAGAAGCATTTCCGTATGCCGATATAGATAAAATAGTAGAACAAAAAAATCCAGACTGCATACTACTTGGGCCTCAAGTTAAATTTATGCTAAAAGAAGTTCAAGAAAAATTTGATGCAAAAACTCCAGTAGATGTTATAAATAGTCTTGATTATGGAGCTATGAATGGAGAAAAAGTTTTAAAGACAGCTATAAAGATGATAAAAGCTCGTCAGGCTAAATAATCATAGCATAAATTCAAGGGAATATAAGTGGGTTAAAAATAAAGTAAATATATTAAAATTAGAAGTTTTATTCTAAAAATAAAAGCCTTGGGAAACCAAGGCTTTTATTAAACATATGGAGGGATTAATAATGTGGGGGATAATAGCTACTTGGAGAATGGCAATTGAGGGAATTAATGAAAGTGCGCAAAAATTAAGTAAAGGAATGGATGCAGGAGATGCAATTGTACATGCTATAAAAATAGTAGAAGACTATCCATTTTATAAGTCAGTAGGATATGGTGGTCTTCCAAATGAAAATTGTGAAGTAGAGTTAGATGCAGCATATATGGATGGAAATTCATTATCTATTGGAGCTATTGCTGGAATAAAAAATTTTGCAAATCCTATATCAATAGCTAGAAAGTTAAGCAGTGAAAAAGTAAACTGTTTTTTAATAGGAATAGGGGCAGAAGAATATGCTCACAAAAATGGATTTGAAAGAAAAGATATGTTAAGCGAAAGAGCTAAAAAACATTATAGCAAGAGAAAAAGAGAAATACTAGAAAAAGGATTAAGCCCATATATAGGTCATGATACCGTTGGAATGGTATCTCTAGATTGCAATGGTAAAATGTGTGCAGGGACATCAACTAGTGGATTATTTATGAAAAAAAATGGAAGAGTAGGAGATTCTCCATTATCTGGGTCCGGGTTTTACGTAGATAGTGAAATCGGAGGAGCCACTGCTACAGGATTAGGAGAAGACCTTATGAAAGGCTGTATATCATATGAAATAGTTAGGCTTATGAAAAGTGGATTAAGTCCACAAGAGGCTTGTGATAAAGCTATTTGTGAGCTAGATACAAAACTTTTAAATAGACGAGGTAAAGCTGGAGACTTATCAGTAGTTGCTATGAACAATAAAGGTGAATGGGGAGTTGCAACGAATATAGATATCTTTAGTTTTCTATTGCAACTCAAAACCATAAACCGACAGTATATTTAAGTAGTCGTATCAACGGGAAAAGTATACACAAAGTAGCATCAAAAGAATGGTTAGATGCGTACTCTTTAAGAATAAAAGCACCTATAGAATAAATAAGAATTGAGGAATTTTATGAATATCATGGATGATAAAATAAAAGAACTAAAAAGAGACTTGATAAATGATATTATAGAGAGTGAGAAAAATCCTTTTGAAAAAGAACTAGAGGTGGTATTAGAAAAAACATTGGAAATTGCTAAAAAGTTAGGATTTAAAACTGAAAATATTGATGGAGACGTTGGATATGCTGAATATGGAATGGGAGATGAGTACATATTTGTAATAGCTGTATTGAATAATAAACACTCCATAATGAGTTTATTATATGCACTAAAAACTATAGAAAAATATAAAATTAAATTGAAAAGAAAAGTTAGGATAATATTTGCAACTAATGGTGAATCTGGAATTAACCATATTAAATGTTATTTGAAAAAAGATAAATCGACTATAGATATATTTGAATCAGATTGTAAATACTCTGTAGTATATTTACAAGAAGGAATTGATAAATTTACTATACAAAATTACTTAGACATAGCAAATATAAGAATCCACCAAGATGTAGAAATAGACAAAAACATCAAATACTGCTGTATTGAAGTTCCTAAGGAATATATATATGAGGATATAATATGTTATTTAGAAAATAAGGCAAATTCTGAAGACGGGATTATAAGTACATATAAAAATATAAATATTAAAATAAATGAAACACATGTAATTATAAAATCTTTTAAGAATAGTGATATTGCTAAAACTGGTATATATGGAAATAATGTTTTAATCAATTTAGTAAACTATTTAGTAGAAGAAAATTTTATAGAACATCAAAGACTAAGTAACTAATTTTTATTAATAAATAAAATATTTTTATGAAAAAAAAGAATTATTTGATAATAAAAATTTAAAAAAACAGTTAAATTTAGATACCTTAAATTTTGAAAAAGGAAGAATAACTATTGAACTTAATGTCGGTAATACTATAAAAAATGAAATGAATTATAGTAGTGATGAGTCTATGACTGTAGATGATATTATATTAAATACTAAAATATTTGCAGATATAATTTGTGAATTAGATAAGGAGGAGCAATGCTAGAAATTATAGCTATGAGCGTAGAAGATGCTATAAGTATTGAAGAATGTGGAGCAGATAGAATTGAACTTGTAAGTGCCCTTACAGAAGGTGGGATTACACCAAGTTTTGGATTAATAGATGAAGTTATAAAAAGTGTAAATATACCAGTAAATGTTATGATAAGACATCATGCTAAAAGCTTTATGTATAGTGAGTCAGATATAAGTATAATGCTAAAAGACATAGAAAAAGTAAAAGAACTAGGCGCTAATGGGATAGTTATAGGAATGTTGGATAAAGAAAATAATATAGAAGAAAATCAGCTTAAAACTATAATAAGTGCTTCTAAAGGATTGGAAATTACATTTCATAGAGCAATAGATGAAACAAATTTACTTAACTCTATGGATGTTATAAATAGATATAATGAAATTACAAATGTATTAACGTCTGGGGGTAAAGGAAAAATAGTAGATAACATTGATTATATAAATACTTTAAAAATAAATCTAAGAATGCAAATGTATTATTAGGAGGCGGCTTGAATTTTGAAAATATAGAGCGAATAAAAAAGTTAACAAATAATAAAGATTTCCACTTTGGAACAGCGGTTAGAGTCAATAAAAATCCTTTTGGAGAAATTGATAAAATAAAATTAAAAAATTTAGTTAACATTATTAATAGTTAACAATAAAAGTATCAATTATATTTAAATGTAATTGATACTTTTTTGTTGTTGACTAATTTGCAAAAAATGCGAAATATTGTAAAAAATGTATAAAATATGCTAGAATATATCCGTATAAACAATGGTAGATAGCAAAATGTTAATTATAGAGGAGACGAAAAATTGAGTAGAAGAAATAGTAAACTTATAAAATATATTGTAACATTCGGAATAATATCAGCAACAACAGCAGTTGGAAGTATAGTTCCTATAAGTGCTAATGAAAATGTAGAAGCTGAGTTTTCAGCAGTTATGGATAAATATAAAAATGAAGAAGTTGTAGTAGATGATGGGGTATCTTTAAGAAAAGGAGAGACTCTAAATTTATCAAAAAATCCTAATTGGGAAATGTCAGATAATGACACAGTTAAAATAAGCGAAGATGGAATTGTAACACCTGTAAATTCTGGGACTGTATTTTTAAGCCAAAAGATAGATGACAAGGTACATATATTAGAAGTATACGTTCCTCAAAATAAGATAAGAGCATATAGCTTTGCTGCTATGCCAAAAGTAGATAGAGATCACTATAAAGTTTTTGTTGATCCTGGACATGGAGGAGAAGATAGTGGAGCAGTTGGATGTGGAAATTATGAAGATGAACTAAATTTACAAGTTGCAAATAAAGTTAGACAAAAACTTGAAGCTAAAGGTATAGAAGTAAAAATGAGTAGAACTAGTGATGAATTTATATCTTTAGGTGATAGAGCTAAGATGGCAAATAGCTATTCTCCTGATGTATTTGTTTCAATTCATCAAAACTCTGCAGATGTAGCTAGTGCAAATGGTATAGAGACATACTATCACACAAATAAAGGTGATCACAAACCATATGCTCAAGATATTCAAACTAAGGCAATAGGTGAGACGAATGCTAGAAATAGAGGAGTTAAAAGTGCAAACTTCGCTGTTTTAAGAGAAACTAATATGCCTGCAGCTTTATTTGAGAGTGGGTTTATAACTAATCAAAATGAATCTGCAAATTTAGCAAGTTCATCATATCAAGATAAGTTAGCTGCTGGAATTGCAAATGGAGTAGAAAAATACTTGAAAGAAAATATAGAAATAAATGGGAGTGGAGAGAAACCTGTAGATCCAGAACAACCATCTACAACAAAAACAGGAGTAGTAACAGCAACTTCACTAAATGTAAGAAGTGGATATGGAGCAAGTTATTCAAAAATAGGGACACTATCAAATGGAGCAAAAGTAGAGATAGTAGAAAGCAAAAATGGATGGCATAAGATAAAATATAATGGA
>NZ_JAIXHU010000042.1:0-26202 GCF_025671395.1 Paraclostridium sp. AKS73
TTAATATAATATTAATATTATAATTTAGTATATAAAAAATAATTTTAACTTATATTTAGGGGGGATCTTATGACAGTTTTTAAAGAACTATGTGATACATACAGTTTCATTAATAAATTAGATGAACCAATTAAAAATCTTATTGAATCTAGATTAGTGGTTGAAAGTTTCGATATAAACTCTGAAATAATAGCTAGAGGAGAACAGTGTAGAGGTTTTTCTTTAATTTTAAAAGGATCTATAAGAGTTTATAAAATTTCAGATAAAGGAAAAGAAGTAACTTTATATAAGCTTTCTAGCGGAGATACTTGTTATTTATCTATGTCTTGTATGTTATCGAATGAAGTTTTTCCAGCATTTGCAGAAGTTATAGAACCTACAAAGATAATTTTTATTCCAACTGACATTTTTAACAAGTATATATATAATACTTTAGACTTTCAAAAGTATATGGTTTCAAATTTATTTACTAAATATACAGAAGTCATAAATTTATTGGAAGAAATAGCTTTTGAACGTATGGATGTAAGGGTTTCTAAGTATCTATTAGATATTTCTAAAAGAACTAATAATAGTGATTATTTATATTTAACTCAAGAAAAAATTGCTCAGGAGTTAGGAACTAGCCGAGAAGTAATAACTAGACTACTTACAGATTTTAAAAACAAAGATATAATCACATCTCAAAGAGGTAAAATAACCATAATCAATAGAGACAAATTAATTCATCTAAGTCAGTTATAAAGTTTTAATTGACTTATACTTACATATTATGTAAAATTATAAAAGAATTGAATAAACTTTCTATTCTCTTGTTGAGGGAGTAGCTAGCACGTAAAGTGTGATTAGATCAACATAATGACTATAAAGTCTGGTCTAATCTTAAATAGCGAGACTCATACACGATTTTTTCGTGTATAAGTCTCGTTTTTTTTGTGCATATTATAAAAAGTTAAGGAGGAATAATGATTATGAGTTTAATATCAATTTTATTAACGTCAATTGCTTTATCTATGGATGCATTTGCTGTATCTATAACTAAAGGAATGACAATTAAAAATATAACAACAAAATTAGCTTTTAAAATAGCTTTTTTCTTTGGTTTATTTCAAGGAGGAATGCCTCTAATTGGATGGGCCCTAGGAATTAGCTTTGAAGGATACATAAAGGCTTTTGATCATTGGATTGCATTAATATTACTATCATTCTTAGGAATAAAAATGATATATGAATCTATTGAAGGTGAAGATGAGGATGAAGTTGCTTTAGATATAGCTCAAGATAATACTCAAAATAACTTTAGTGATAACGATATAAAAATAAAAGATTTAATAGTATTATCTGTTGCTACTAGCATAGATGCACTTGCCGTTGGTGTTAGTTTTGCATTTTTAAATATATCTATAGTCCCAGTTGTAAGCGCTATAGCTATAATAACTTTTATAGTGTGTTTTATAGGTGTTTTGATAGGAAAACAAATAGGTCCAATATTAAAAAATTATGCCGAAATTATAGGTGGTATTATATTAATATGTATAGGTATTAACATATTCAACGAGCATACAGGATTTTTATCAAATTTTATTGACTTTTTTAAGTAAATTATAAAAAATATGTATTTTAACATAAAAAATGGATAAAACTAGCCCTTCGAACATTTGTTCTTGTATGCTTTTTTATCCATTTCTGTATTATTTAGTTATATTTTCTATATTAAACTCTAAATTTCCATCTACAATCATATGAGTTAACTCATTTTCATATAAATTATCTATTTTTTCATCTGTATATAATAAATACTTAGGCACATACATATCTTCTTCTTCATTAGGTTTAATAGTTTCAAAAGGCGATATGAGTATTTGGTCAAAATTCAAAATTAACTTTGGAAGTTTTTTAAACACTTCTTCACTATTATCATAATTTTCGTTTGCTAAACTTTCATAAGCTTCAAAGCTCTTTTTATAATATAGGCTAGCTAGCATATATTCACATTTCTTATTGCCTAACTTGCTTCCTTCTTTAAAATATTTTTCAGCTTCACTATCTTCATTTAATTTTAGACTCAATTGACCTAAATTAAATATAGATTCTATACACCCTTTTTCTCTTGTTTTTCATACCAATACTTAGCACTTACATAATCTTTATAATAAATGCTATATATTATACCTAACATATGTTGTGAGTATCCATTATCCTCATTTGCGGGAACTTCAAATAATTTTTTAGAAAGCTCATATTCTTCTTTCTCAAATAAAATTTTCCCTAAATGAATCCTAGAATTCAAGTGATCTTTTTCAATAGCTTTTTCATAAAAACTTATCGCTTTATCATAATCATCTAATTCTTCATAAATAATACCTAATCTATAAATTGCTTCCAGGTCATTATTTTCAGCTGCTTTTAGATAATACTTAATTGCTAAATCAAAGTTTTTCAATTGTTCATATATATTACCAAGTTTAACTTGAACAGATGTTAAATCTTCTATCTGTTTGTAATAGTCAATTGCAGAATCTGTATCATCTATTTGTTTATAAAGATCTCCTAGATTTTCTATAGATTCTCTAAATCCATAATCTATACATTTTTTATACAGAGGAATAGCTTCTTCATATAATTTCTCTTCAAATAAAAGTCCAGCTAAATTATTAGTAGCTTGTATTATGTCTTTGTCAGAAGCTTCTTTATAATACATTTTAGCTGTGTTTAAATCATTTTCTTTATTATAAATATTGCCTAGTTTATAACTAGATAATATATTGCTTTTATCATAAGCAACTTTATAGTAAAACTTAGCTTCTTCATAGTTTTCTTGCTCATCATATATGTAAGCTAACCTAAAACTGCATTTTTCATTACCTTTTTCAGCAGCTTTTTTGTAATAAATTTTAGCTTCTTCATAATTTTGATCTGATTCAAACAAAAGACCTAAATTATAGCAAGCTTTTTCGTATCCCAATTTAGACAATTGTTTATAGTTTGAAATAGCATCTTTAAAGTCCCCATTTTCTTGATATATCATAGCTAAATTATATTTTGCATGATTATTTCCTAAAATAGAACCTCTTTTAAAGCAATCTATTGCATTTTGAACATCATTGCATATCTATATAAAATACCTAGATTGAAAAGAGCATCAGAGAGTTTACCCTCACTAGCTTCTTTTAACCATCTTATAGAATTTTCGTAGTCTCTTAACTTAAAATAAATTACCCCTAAGTTATTTTGAGCCTTCAAATGCCCCAGCAATGCTATCTTTTCATACCAATATATAGAATATTCATATGCTTCTAAACTATAATAGATACTTCCCAAATCATAAGCAGCTTCTTCAACTCCACTTTTAAATGCCAGTTTAAGCCATTTTTCACATTCTTCTATATTACCCTCAGACTGATATAACTTGGCTAACGTATATTGAGCCTTGTCATAGTGATTTATTGAAGCTTGAGTTAATAGCTCTATAGCATCATCAATCTTTCCTAATTTAATGTAAAGGCTAGCTTTAGCATACATTATCTTAGGATCAGTTGGGATATCTTTTATTTTTTTTATTGAAATTTAATTTTATTCATAAACAATTCCCTACCTACCTTTTGTATTATATTATACATATTTTACCATAATATATCATTATACAATATATATCCAATATTATATATTATATCTCTATATTTTATATAAATTGCATATATTCTTATATTCTGTTAAAATTTATATAATTCTTATATGAATAGGAGGATAATAGTATGGATTTAGATATGTTATTTAAATTGCTAGTCTTTATAGTTATTGCAGGGATAGCTATAAAAAGTATAAAGCTTATTGGAAATATAGTGTTTAAAATTGCTTTAATAGGACTTTGTCTACTAATATTATATAAAGTTATTATTTTAATATAATATTTTATACATAAACTACCACTGTATTTTTTACAGTGGTAGTTTTTATATTACCTAGGAATTATATAAGCATCTTTAAATCCTTTATCTATAGCTTCTTTTAATACTCTATCTGCGTTTTCTCTTTCTTTGAAAGCGCCTACACATACTGCCCATAATTGTTCTTTATTTGAACTATTATCATACTTAAACTCAATTCCTAAAAATTTACATATACCTTTAGCTATTGCTGTTGCAAATTCATCTTGTTTATTTAACAACAGATCTATATCTTCAACATTGTCTATAAATGCCAACTCTATTAAAGCTGCAGCCATTTTTGTTTCTCTAACTACATGAAAATTCCCTTCTTTTACGCCTCTATTTTCTGTGTATAAATGAGCCTTTACTAATTCTTCGTGTATATCATCTGCTAGCTTTCTATATTTCATCTTATAACAATAAGTTTCTATACCTTTTGCTAATTTATTAAATGAATTGCAGTGCAATGACACAAAGCAATCAGCTCCCCATTTATTCGCTTCACTAGATCTATACTCAAGGGTTTTAAAAGTATCATTGCTTCTAGACATTTTAATATCTAAATCACAGTTTTTAAGTTTTTGCTCAAGTTTTTTTCCTATACTAAGTACTATATCTTTTTCAAGTATGTTATTAACTCCTATAGCACCACTATCATTTCCACCATGACCTAAATCTATATAAACTTTTTCATATATTCATCATTCTCCTCTTGTAAATTTATATTATCTATTTACTTAAATAACCTTAATTCTACATTAGGCGTTTATATATCTTATTATGATTTCAAAGAAACTGTTACTAACATCTATAAAATAAAAATCGCCACCGATTTGCATATATCGGTGGCGATTTTTATTTTATACTATTTAAATCTATGTAAGCGTCCACTTGAGGAATGTATAATAAATCCTCTTTTATGTGTGTGTTTCCAAATTCTTTTAACTCTAATCCTTCTTTATCCTTTGTTATCTTATACCTAACAATTTGAGTGTCTTCATTTAACTCTCCAAAAAAATACGTGCCTTCATATTGTTTAAATTTAAAACTAAAAGTCTCTCTAGTTAATTGTATTTTAAAGCTTTTCATAACAACTTCCTTTCTATATTAATTTAAAGTTATTAATATAGTATAAAAAATCATATTTATTCAAGCCTACATATTATATTCATCTATATTTAAACTTCATCTATATTTATTTTTATTAAATCATTATTTTTAGTTTTTATATTAACTATATTACCAGTTAAATTATAATCTAAAGCTTGCATAACTGTTTTCGCTAAGTTATCAGCGTCTAAGACATCTGTTTTTAAATTAAGCCATTTAAGTCCATTTATTTTTACCATTCTTTTTACAAACTCAACAGGAAATTTTAAATTTATATTATCTCCACCACTAGATAGTATTTTAACTTTAAAAAGCCTATCATCCATTAAGTTTACAGCTTTATTTCTCACCTTATAATTCCCCCTTAGTACATATTTTTAACATCTGTAAGTATTGAATTATATCTAATTACTTTAATAATATGCTATTATTCGAAGAAATATATTAACTTTATTTAAATTGAGATTATTTTAATAAAAGAAATTAAAATAAAGTTAATCGCTAAATGTTTATGTTGTAGATAAAATTTTGAAAATTTAATTCAGTTTAAAATAAAGTTTTTAAGAATATATTAAAATTTTAAAGAAATTTAATATATTCTTAACATAAAGTTATACTTATATAAGTTATTAAAATTTCAATCTATATACAAATTGTATCAATTCTTAAATTTTGAATTTTAAGTATGAAATCTAACTATTTTATCGAATTTATAGAATTTACAATATATTCCATAAATTTCCAAATATATTGAAATTTTCCTAATATAATATACAATTATCTTGACTGGGAAATGTTTTCCTAAAGAGTTATTCCTAATAAAAATTTTATATGAAATGGGATGGTATTTTATGGATCAAAAAGAACTAAAAAGATTTAACTTTAATAGCTGGGCTTTTATTGTCAGCTATGCCTTCATGGGACTTATGAGTGGAGTTGCTTTTGACGTCTTAGTAACTTTTTTACAGCAAGTTAATATCTCTACAGCAAGTTCTTTCTCCTCTTTTATGGGGATGAGTAATTTCGTATGTGCCGCAATTTTAATTTTAGCACCAAAGCTTGGGTACAAAAAGCTTATAATTACAGGACCTATAATGACAATAGCTGCATTGATAGCTATATCATTTGTGGATGTAAGCTTTATTTATCCTGTTGCTACATTAGCAATACTTGTAGGTGTTGCATTATTTGATGTTGTATTACCACCTTATCTTACAGCTTATACTACTGAGAAAGAAAGAACTAAAGTTTTTTCTAGAGCATTGTATATAAATGTTATAGGTATGGTTTTGGCAACTTGGTTTGGAGGAACTATTGCAGTATCTAGATTTGCAAGTAGATTAAAAATTTCTAACTCTCAAGCAAGTGCAATAACTGAAAATATTAAAGGAATGACTTCTCATCAATTACATGAATTTATATTAGCTCAAAGAGACGTATTACTTATGTTTGTTGTAATTGCAGCACTTTCTCTTATACCTCTTTTATTTATAAAAGAGAAAAAAGAAGACTACTGCGAAGAAACTAAAGAGAAAAAAGCTTTTGATTGGTCAATATTCAAAAACAAGTATGTTGTACTATGGCTTGTATACTATGCTATGATAAGATTTGGAGCATCGTTAATATGCCCTTACTTCTCAGTATTTTTAAACAATGAACTAGGTATATCAAGAGCTACAACTTCTCAACTTGTATCTTATCAATACTTTGCAATGGTTTTATTCTTGTTAATATCACCATGGATAGTAAAAAAACTAGGAAATGTTATTGCATTAGGGGGATTAGCACTTTTATCTATACCATTTATGTTGATAATTGCAAATGGTACAGTATTTGGATCTGGAATGGTTTTAGCAGTTGGAGCTGGCCTATTCTTTAGATCAGGATTTATGAACTGTGCAAATCCTATAATGAACTCTCTGCCGATGGAGTTTGTTTCGAAAAACTCTAGGCCTGCATACAACTCACTTATATTTGTTGCAGGAGGTGTTACATCTATAATAGCAGGTCAATTTACAAAATTATTCTTATTTAAAATACCAGGTGGATATTCAAAAGCTTATTATATAACAGCTGTTATTTATATTCTATCATCTGTACTTCTAATAGTCGTGTATAATAAAAAATACAACAGACATGGACAAGATAACAAGGAAGATCAAACAGCATAATTTACATAAAAAATAACTATATTATGTACTGCACCCCAATTGTTGGACTAAAAATCTAATGGTTGGGGTGCTTTTATATGGATAAATACAATTTTATATTCCTCTTTAATTAAATTTCATTTTATGATAAAATCTTTCTAGTATTGAATTAATCGAAATTAAATATTTTACGTGTATGAAGAGGAGATATATCAAATTGTTTAATTACATTAAATTTGCAATCTTTCAAATTATAGGTTTCTTGTTATCTATTTTTAAATTAAAGAGGTTTTTAAAGTTTCCTGATAAATTTACAATGGAAAGTAAATTTTCTTTTTACAAAAGCAAGCTAAAAGCTCTTTAAAATTAGTTAATATAGATGTTAGTATAATTGGTGAGGAAAAAATTCCAAAAGAACCTGTACTATTTGTTGTTAATCATTCCAGTATGCTAGATAGTTATATATTAATATCTAGTGTAAACAGAGCTGTAGGTTGTGTAATAGCTGATGAACCAGTATGGAAAAACATACCTATAGTTTCTAAATGGGCCGCTATAATAAAATGTGTATATATAAATAGACACGACAATAGACAAGGTTTAAAAAGTATTATAGAAGCTTCTAATAATATAATAAACGGCCAAAGTATGGCAATCTTTCCTGAAGGTGATCTAACATGGGTAAAAGATGATCATTCTATAATATCAGAATTTAAAAGTGGCGCATTAAAAATAGCATATAAAGCTAAATGTCCAATTGTACCTATTGTTATAAAAAATTCAAAAGAAACTTATCATGGATATGAACCAGTAGGCAAGATTAAATCTACTAATGTAGAAGTTGAATTTTTAGATCCTGTTTATGACCATATAGAAAATCCTAAAATCAAAACTATCGATTTAGGAGAAAGTATTAGGGAAGATATGATAGAGTCAATTTTAAATTTTAATTTCAAATATAAAAAAGCTACATCTAAATAGATATAGCTTTTTTATATTTAATCATTTTTTGGCTTTTCATATATAGATTGCTTTAATACTTCCTTAAACATTAATGGTTTATTTATATAAGGTTTTGTATCTACAATTACATCAGAGTTTATACAAGTTTTTATATATCCATTTTCATCTAAAAATAATTCATTACACTTTAAACATATACCACATTTGTCATTATGAGTGTCTCTACTTATTACTCCTTTTGAATCGTCTAACTTGTAATAATCCATTCTTCCGTTTACATAATTTAATTTATGCAACTCTTCTATACTTTCTAAAACTTCTTTAACATTTATATATCCTTTGTTGAAAAAGTTCATACAGCTAGGATCAGGAATAAGTTCAGAAAAAGAAACTTCCACTGGCAAATACTTTGTTAAGTTTACAAAATCAAAAACCTCATCAGTATTAAAGTCATTTATAAGAGTACAAATTATTTTTGTATTTAGTTTAAAGTTTATACATTTAGTAATAAGATCTAACACTTCATTTATATTTATATTATGATTTAATTTTTTGTACTTATATTGCTTTAAAGACTCTAATCGAACACTTATATTTGTAAGTCCATACGATTTAAGCTCACTAATTTTATTATATATTCCAAATCCATCTGTAACTATTCCTATATGGTTAACATTACATTCACCATTAATATAATTAACTATGTGGCATAAGCTAATTGAATCTATAATATCATTTAGCTCAAATTCAATATCATCTATTCCCAAATTAACTAATTCTTTAACTACAAATTTTAAACTATCAATGTTTAAAATAAAATCTTTACCTAAAGATATAACAAGTTTATGAATATCTCTATTATATCTATCTATCATAATTACAACACCTCTTTATAAAACCAAACTACCTTTTATCTTTTCTATGTGAAAGATCACCATTATTTTTAACTAATAACACCTCTGCCATGATTCCAAAAGCTATTTCTGAAACACTACTTGAAGATATATTAATTCCTACAGGAGCATATATAGATTCTAATAATTTTTTCTCTATACCTTCACTTAGTAATTCTTCTTTTAAAGCTTTCCATTTTTTACGACTGCCTATCATACCTATATACGCTGCTTTAGAGTTTATAACCTCTCTTAAAGCTTCTATATCTTTTTCATAACCTCTAGTGGCAATTACTATGTATGTATTATCATCAATTCTAATTTTATTTAAAATTTCACTTATATTTCCTGAGTATACTTCATCTGCCCCTGGAAATCTATCTTTATTTGCAAATTCATGTCTATCATCTATTATAACGGTATAGAAATCTAGACCTTTAGATATATTATATAAAGAGTGTCCTATATGTCCTCCACCAATAATTAATAATTTTGGCTTTGGGTTAAATACTTTTATATAACCTTTTACATATCCTCCACATTTCATAGTAGTTTCTAATGATTCCTCTGTAAGTGAATAGTCAAAGTTAAAATCTTCTCCTGTTTTAATACACTCCCTACATTTATTTATAACAACATTTTCTAATATTCCGCCGCCTATAGTTCCTATTACAGAATCATCTTTAAATACAGCCATTACAGCGCCTTGTTTACCGGGGCTTGAACCTTTGACATCTGTAAGAGTTACAAAACACACCCTATTGCCTAATTCTAAATCTTCATACACTTTTTTCAAAATATATTCATTCATCTATAAATCACTCCAATTCATAAGGATAGCCTCTAAAACTCCTCCAGCTATACATCTAGCTTTATCAGATATAGTTTCACAATTTTTAAGTTCACTTATTCTAGGATCTATATCGGCAATTTTAAGATTTTTTAATTTTACTGTTATTTCTTATGATACCTCTATAATACCATCCATAGTGGCTAACACATCAACTGAGTTTTTACCATTTTCTATTTTAGCAATAACTTGGTTTTTGTAAACCATATCTCCTATATCACAAATATTTTTTATAATACCATCTTCAATTGAATAAATTACTCTTTCCTTACTGAATCCATTAATATTTCCTGGAATACCTGTATTTTCAGTTGCATAACCTTTAGTTATTATTCTACCTAGATCATGTCCTCTCATTGTTTCTATTACAAAATTAACATCATATCCAGCTTCAAATCCAGGACCTAATCCAATTGTAATAGGAGCCATACCTCTGTTTGTACCTAAATTTTTTTTTTGCAATTATAGCATCTATTACAACTTTTGGTTTTAATTTATTAATTAAGATACCCTCAGGATCAATAGTTACACAAACTTTTTTTGATAAAAAGCTTTTTTTAACTCATCTTCGTTATTTACAAATTTACAAATAACTCCATCTATACACACTTCACCATCGTAAATAGCTTCACTAAAACATACTTTTCTCCTTATAGACAAAGGATTTTTTACCTCTAATGCTAAAACATTAAATCCACATCTACTAAGTTTATGTATAACTCCAGTTGCTATATCTCCAGCACCTCTAACTATAATAAGCTTGTCCACTATTTCCTACCCCCCTTTAATATGTTAATACTATTATACAATACATACCCCCATATATTATAATAATTTTACATAATTATACAAATAAAAAATCTACACAAATAGAAGAAGCCCTTATCTATTTAAAACAGATAAGAGCCCCTCAAAACAAATTATTATTATTATTTAACGGTAGTAACATTATAACAAATGAACTTGATACTTTGCAAGTATATTTTATTTAATTCCTATAATTTGTCCTATTGTTAAAAATATCATACATGAAATAAACATTGTTATAATTAGTGGCATTACAAATCTCAACCACTTAGAATAAGGTATATTTGCAAGAGCTAGTGCGCCCATTAAAACTCCAGATGTAGGAGTTATAACATTTGTAAGTCCTACACCAAATTGATAAGCGGTAACTATTAGTTGAACCGATACTCCAACTAAATCAGATAGCGGTGCTAAAACAGGTATTGTAAGAGAAGCTAGTCCAGATGATGATGGAATTAAAAATGCCAATGCGGCTTCTAAGAACAATGTTAAGTTAACAAAAACTACTTTTGGTAAGTTTTGTAAGTATCCTGCTGCTGAATTCAACATAGTATCTATTATAAATCCATTTTGGGCAATTATAACTATTCCACGTGCTAATGCTATTGCAATGGCTGCTGATACTAAATCCTTAGCTCCCTCGATAAATGCAATAGCAATAGTCTCCTGATTAAGTCCTCCTATAATACCAGATAAAACTCCAATAGCAATAAAGATCATAGCAATTTCAGATATATACCATCCAAGTTTTAAAACTCCAAATATCATCATTGTCATTCCCATTGCAAATATAATTAATACTCCTATTTCTTTAGGTGTAAACTCTTTTATATTAGAACTTTCCATTTGAATATGTTTTTTAGTTTCCAAATCTAGATTATAAACTATAGATTTTTTTGGACTTTTCTTTATTTTTCTAGCGTAAAAAATTACAAATGCAATAGAAATTGTTATCAAAATTATATATATCAAAAATCTAAAACCGATACCCGATCCAGGTGTTATTTGCGCTAATGCTTGAGCTATACCAACTGAAAAAGGATTTATAGTTGATGCTATATTACCTGTCATGGCTCCTAAAAATACAGTAGCTACAGCAGTAAGTGAATCATATCCAATAGTTAACATTAGAGGTACAAATATCATATAAAATGGTAATGTTTCTTCTGCCATTCCAAATACTGTACCTCCTAAGCTAAACAATATCATAGATATAGGTATTATTATAATTTCATTTCCTCTTAGCTTTTTCACAACAGCATTAATCCCAGCTTCTATAGCTCCTGTCTTATTAACTATCCCAAATGAACCTCCAACTAAAAGAACAAATCCTACAATTTCTGCAGCATCTACAAATCCATCTATTGGAGCTCTAAATATATCCTCTATACTTTGAGGATTTTCCTTAACATATTCGTAGGTATTTGGAACTACTACCAACCTATTATCAATTTCTTTTCGTTGAAATTGACCACTGGGTATAATCCAAGTTAAAATTGCCATAAAAACTATTAATAAAAATATAATTGTAAATGTATGGGGGATGAGTATTTTTTTTTGTTTATTCATAGAACAACTTATTCCTCCTTAAAAGAAAACTTGTCTCTATTAGTTATTACCAATTTTTAAATTTATATATTTTATTACTTTAATTACCAAACTACATTTAATATAGCTCACTAATACATCTTTTTTCATATTATAAATTATTGTTAGGAGGGATTTTAATGACATCTTTTATTATGTATGGTTTATGTATATTAATAACGTTTTTTTTCTTTTTTTAAAGATAGAGAAAAGACAAAGCATGCTTATATAAATGCAGCTAAATCCTTTGAAAATATTATGCCCCAATTTCTTTGTATTGTTTTAATCATTAGTATCATATTATCTTTAATTGATCCTATTTCTATTTCTAAGTTTATAGGTCCAAATTCAAGTATTTTGGGAGTATCAATAGCATCCACTATAGGATCTATAACTACAATGCCTACATTTGTAGCTTTTTCTACGGGAGATATATTGCTTAAAAGTGGCGCTGGTTATACTCAAGTGGCAGCATTTATTTCTACATCTACAATGGTAGGAATCTTAACATTCTCACTAGAAGCTAAGTATATAGGTAAAAAAGCTGCTTTTTATAGAAACTTTATAGCTTTTTTATTTTCATTTATAGTAGCAGCTTTAATAGGGGGGATTCTAGTATGAAAAATTTAAAATTCATAATAAAAAGATACAAATATTTTTTAGTAAGTTTATTCATTTGTATTTTGATATATTTATATAATATAGGTATAGGGTTTAAAATATTTAGTACTACATTCTCTAGTTTAATTCAAATGTTATCTATATTACCCCCAGTAATGATTCTATTAAGCCTTTTGGATATTTGGGTTCCTAAAAAGTATTTTATAAAGTATATGGGGGATAGCTCTGGGATTAAAGGTATATTTATTACTTTTTTAATAGCGTTTTTCTCTGCTGGTCCCATGTATGCAGCATTTCCATTTACAGCAATACTTATGAAAAAAGGAGTTAAATTTTCTAACATAATAATTTTTCTTAATGCCTGGTGTGTTACTAAATTTTCAACATTATTATTTGAAATGGGGGCTTTAGGTTATAAGTTTACAATACTAAGATTAGTGATTGATATTCCAGGAGTTATAATCATTGGTTATTTGATTGACTATATGATTAAGAGTAGAGATTTAAATTAAAGATTTATTTTAAAATTCAAAGTTGATATTGAAAGGTGGAAGTTAATATGTCGTCTAATGTTTACGTTGTTATTCAGAAAGATTTAGGGTATATGCTAACCATAAATGAATCCTCTGTAACTTGCGAAGAATTTAGAAAAACATGTGATGCAATAGTTCGTGAATTCGGAAAAGACGTGTTTATACTTCATCAAAAACTTATTGAGGTATATGGGTTTGAAAAGGCATCTATACAGTGTACGTATATGGTTGAATAAATAAAAAATCCACAATTATTATAATGTAAATATAATAATTGTGGATTTTAATGTATAACACATGTAAAATTAAAGAGTTAAATATCTAATATTTTTTATATTCATCAGTGTTTAAGCGTTTAATAAATTCAGATATAAGCTTAACTGTATTATCGTAATCATCCTTATGAATTATACTAGCATGGGAGTGTATATATCTTGTTGGTATGCCAATGCTTATGCAAGGAGCTCCATTATGGGCCAAGTGCATCTGGCTAGCATCAGTACCTCCAAATGGAAGTGCATTTATCTGATATGGAATGTTGAGTTCTTCAGATAAATTAATTAAATAGTTTTTAAGTCCTACATGACCTACTAAACCTCCATCAAATATATGTATTTGAGGTCCGCTTCCAAGCTTACCATCTCCTAACTTCGTGTCGCATCCTACAGTGTCATTTGCAATACTTACATCTAATGAAAATCCAATATCAGGATTTATTATATTAGAGCTAGTTTTAGCTCCTCTACATCCAACTTCTTCTTGAACAGTTCCAACTGCGTATACTATATTTTTATGATCTTCATTTTTTAAACTTTTTAATATATCTATAAATAGCGCACATCCAACTCTATCATCCCAAGCTTTAGCAAGTAGATATTTAGGATTTGCCATTTGCTCAAACTTAAAATAAGGAGTTATCATATCTCCTTGTTTTATTCCTAACTGTTCAACTTCATCTTTTGATTCAACCCCTATATCTATAAACATATTTTCTTTATCTATAGAAGTTTTAACATCTTTGGTATTTATTGAGTTTATTATTCCTGTATATTCATTTCCAGTTGATGTTGTTATTATAACCTTTTGGCTATTCATAACCTTTCCACTCCACCCCCCTAATGTTTGAAAAGTTATAAATCCATTATTATCTATATTTGTTACGAGAAAACCTATTTCATCCATATGTCCAGCTATCATGACTTTAGGTCCATCTTCATTCCCTATTTTCTTACAAATTAAACTTCCTAAATTGTCTGTAGTTACTTCATCTACATATTCAGATATATATCCTTTAATCAAATTTCTAACATCTTTTTCAAATCCTGGAATTCCTTTAGCTTCTGTTAAATTTTTAAACATATCTAACTGTGTACTCATATGCTCCCCCTTAATTTAAAAATGTATAATTACAATATTATACTTTCACAGTACAATACATATTCCTTAAATATAAACCTAATATTCAAAACTTTATAAAAAAATAGTGTAATTTATTAAATTACACTATTTTTAAACCTTATAATATGACTTTAACCTCTTCGTTTATGCTTATAGAATTTTCACTTACATTGCAATCGTATGAAATTATATTAACTCCACTTAAACTTGCTTTTTTTAACATATCTCCAAATTCTTGATGCATTTTAATATTAGGTGTAAAATACTTTACATTATCCATTTGTACAACAAATAATATATAGCTTACATATCCATCTTTAGAAGCTTCTATAAGCTCACCTACATGTTTGACACCTCGTTCAGTTTTAGCATCTGGAAATAAAACCACACCATTTTCTTCTAAAGTAACCCCTTTTACCTCAACAAAAGCTTTTTTAGTTTTTGTTTCTATATATATATCAAATCTAGATGACTTATATGTTTTTCAGGTTTTATAGTTAATAATTCTTCATCTAGCCCAGGAAGAATTATTTTTTATTTATTAAAGCTTCATAGGCTATTTTATTCGGAACTTGCGAATCCATATTGATTAGTCTATTTCCTTTTACAACACTTATAAGTGAATACTTAGTTTTTCTCTTGGGGTTATCATGTTCTTGTAAATATACAGTACAACCTTCAATTAAAAGTTCTTTACACTTACCTGTATTTTTTACATGAACAATTTCTTCTTTTCCATCTACAATACAATGTGCTATAAATCTATTTGGTCGTTTTACAAAAGTAGCTTTTACAATATTATCATAAATCATGTCATCATCCCTTATATATTAGTCTACAGATTTCAAAGATTCAACCATTTTTACTTTTTTTAGTTTAAAATACATACAAAGATTTACTAATGTAGCAAATATAAATGTAAGCATACCAGATAGTATAAAACTAATAGGTTTTATATCTCTTCCAAACATAACAAATTCAAGTTCAGCAGTCGTCATTATAAATCTATGTAAAAATACGCCTAAAATTAGACCTAGAATTGTTCCTATTACAGTTAAAATTATATTTTCTCTAAACACATAGGATGATACTTCATTATCATAAAATCCTAAGACTTTTATAGTTGCTATTTCTCTTATTCTCTCGCTTATATTAACATTTGTAAGATTATATAAAACAATAAATGCTAAAGCTCCTGCAGATACTATTATAAGTATAACCACACTATTTAAATTAGTTATCATATCAGAAAAAGAACTTTTTGCACTTGTGTTGAATGTAGCTGAATTTATGTTATCTAAGTTCATCATATCTTTACCTAGTTTATCTTGTGAAATTCCATCTTTTGTATTAATTAATACTTCATTAAATTTAACATTTTCATTGAAAGTATTTTTATACAATTTAGGACTCATATACAAATAATGTCCTACATAGTTTTCTACTATCCCAGAAACTTTTACTTTAAACTCTTTATTATCTTCATTTTTTAATACTATTGAATCTCCATCTTTAACTTTTAATAATTTAGCTAATTTTTCAGTTATAAAAACACCCTTATTATTTAAAGTATACTTTTTATTACTTACCCTATTTTTTAAGGTTATAAATTTATTTATCTCATTAATATTTTCAGGTACTACAATATTTACATCCTTTTCTACAGAATTACTAATAACCTTATAACTCTTATTTTTTATATTTAAACAATTATTTATTCGGTCATCACTATCTATGACTTTTTCTTCTTTATTTTTGGAATTCTTATCAACATCTTTACCATAGTTTAAAGTCAAATTATATTTAATTATTTGACCATATTGATTATCTACTATAGACGATATAGAGTCTTTTATTCCAAATCCAGTTAATAAAAGAGCACTACATCCAGCTATTCCTATTACAGTCATAAAAAATCTTTTTTTGTATCTAAAGAGGTTTCTAAAAGTTACCTTTTGTGTGAAATTTAACCTATTCCAAATAAAACTTATTCTTTCAAGTAATATTCTTTTTCCTTCCGTAGGGGCTTTAGGTCTCATAAGCATAGACGGAACTTCTTTTAACTCTTTATAGCAAGAATATACTGACGCTAATGTAGTTGTTAAAATTGCTATTAAGGTAGATAATACAATTAATCTTACACTAAAAACTAGAGTAACTTTAGGGAGTGTATACGTCATGCTAGCATATGCATTATATATAACTGAAGGAAATACAGTAAGTCCTATTAAATTTCCTAAGACGCTTCCTAAAACACTCGCTAATAATGAATATAGTATATATTTTAACATTATGGATCCAGTATCATATCCTAAAGCTTTCATAGTTCCAATATTTATTCTTTGTTCATCAACCATTCTAGTCATAGTAGTTAAGCAAATTAAGGCTGATAGCGAAAAGAAAAATACAGGGAATATTTTAGAAATAGATTCTATACTATTAGCAGAGTTTTTATAATCAACAAATCCATAATTAGTATTTCTATCTAAGATATACCACTTTCCATTTTTTATATCTTTAATTTTTTTCTCTTCTCTATCAATTTCATCTTGAGCTTTTTGTAACTTAAATTCTACTTCTTTTTTATTTTTTAAATATGTAGCTTGTCCTTTTTCAAGTTCTTTTTTACCTTGTTCCAGTTTATATCTAGCATTTTTAAATTCAGATTCAGCTTCTTTTTTCTTTACATCAAGATTACTTTTTTGACTATTTATTAATTCTTTATTTTTTCTATATCCGTTTTAGCTAATAACAATTTATTTTGAGTGTCCTTAAAAACTTGTTCTTGTTTTGCTATCTCTTCTCTTGCCTGTGATAAAGCTATTTCAGATACTTCAAGCTTTTGTTTACTTTTTTCTAAAATAAATTCAAGTTCTTTTCTTTTTTCTTCATCTAAGTATTCATTAGATAAAACTTGTTCTATACTAGCTATATACTCCTTTAACTTACCAACTTCATCTTCTTGTTCTTTTAGCTTATCCTTAGCTTTGTTTATTTCTTGCTGGGCAGAATCTTTGCTTGTATTAAAAACATTTATCTGTTTATTCAATTCAATTTCACTTAAACTTAATTTTTCAGCAGCTGAACTTATTGCTTTTCTGCAGAAGATATTTCACTTTTAACTTGGTTTTCTTTTTTATCAAGGTCCTGTTCACTATTTTTTATTTTAGACCTAGAATTTTCAATTTTAGTTTTAGCTTTGTCAAGTTCATTATAAGCCTTAGTTTTTTCTTCTTGTAATTTTGACTTGCCTTCAGATAATTTTTCATTAGCATCTTTAATTATTTCTTTATATCTTAAGCTAGCTCGGTCTTTTCCAAGATCAACTAATTTATCTTCTATATTTTGTACTTTATCTTCATATTCTTTTGAATAAGAATTTAAACCTTTTGCCTCATCTACAGTTATATAACTTTCTGTGTAGTTATTTAGTTTAAATTCATTATTTAAAACCATTATAAAACTGTTTAAAGTTCCACTACCTATATTACTACTACCTTTTGCTTTTGCTATATAATATGGAGTTTCTACTTTACCAACAACTTTGTATTCATTGTGTTTTAGAGTAGTACTTAAATCTTCATTGTTATCTCCATAAATTTTGATGGTACTTCCTAATGGTATATCCTTAGAGTCCTCAATTAAGCACTCCCCATCTGATTTTGGATATCTACCTTCAGTTATTCTTATTTTATTTATATAATCACTATTGCTTTTTCTGGCAATCCATGAACTTTTAAAGCTAATTGATTTGTACCTATACTAGTTAGAACTTCTTTTGAATATGTAGGATACACATTAGAAATTCCATCTATCTTAGAAATCGAATTAATATCTTTATCTGTTAATCCCAAATTTGAAACTACAGTTAAGTCCATTAAATCATTTTGATCATAATACTTGTCTGCTGTAACTTCCATTACAGGAGATGCAACTTTTATTCCCGTAAAAAAAGAAACCCCTAAAGTTATTATTGCAAAAAACAGATAAAATTCTACCCTAGATTTTTTTATCTCCCTAAAAGTATCTTTAAATAAAGGATTTCTCATATTTACCACTCTATCCTTTCTATAGGAATAGGTGCTTCATTTTTTTCTACTTTATGTACTTTACCATTTCTTACAGTAATTACTTTATCACCCATAGGAGCTATTGCCATGTTATGTGTAATTATAACTACAGTAACACCAAGTGTTTTATTTGTATCTTGAAGCACTTTAAGAATTGATTTACCAGTATTATAATCTAGAGCACCAGTTGGCTCATCACATAAAAGTAATTTGGGATTTTAGCAAGAGCTCTAGCTATGGCTACCCTTTGCTGCTCTCCTCCAGATAATTGTGATGGAAAATTATTCCTTCTATGGCTAAGTCCTACTGATTCTATAACTTGCTTGGGATTTAAAGGTTTTTTGCAAATTTGAGTAGCTAACTCTACATTTTCTATAGCAGTTAAGTTTTGAACTAAATTATAAAATTGGAACACAAACCCTATATCATGTCTTCTGTATTTTGTTAATTCTTTTTCATTATAATTACTTATATTTTTCGAATCAACAATTACAACTCCATCTGTTGCAGAATCCATACCTCCTAATATATTTAGTATAGTACTTTTTCCTGCTCCACTAGCACCTACGATTATTACGAGTTCGCCTTTATCAATTGAAAAATTCACGCCATCTAATGCATTTATTTCAACTTCACCCATAGTATAGGCCTTTCTTACGTTTTCAAATTTTATGTAGTTTTTCATATCATCTCCTCCTGTTTCTTATAGTCATTATACACTATTTGAGATGATAACTAAATCTAATTCAAAATTAATCTTTCTTTTGATTTGGCATTTCTAAAGCTGTAGATTTTCCAAAGTAATATCCTACAACCATGCTAAAGATAGGCATAAATTCAGATGGCTTTATACTTCCTATTATACTTAAATAACAAAATACAATAGTTAGACATATAGCTATCATCTTTCTTACACTTAAAAAAATGTCTTTTAAAATATCTACGAATCTCATACACTCCCCCCTTACTATAGTTTATTATTTCGAATTTATGTATATACCAATTAAACTTCACAAAAAAAGCTATCATGAAAGTTTAAGTAGATTGAAATAAAATCAACCAAATTTAACTTTTCAGATAGCTTTTTACTATATATTTAAATTTTTATATTAAGTTTTCCTTTGCTTCACAAACACCGTATTCATATACTTTTTTCCAAACAATTGTACTCCTATAAAAATAGCTATTATCGAAATAGGAATAACTATATATATTGATATTCCTAGACCTGCAGGAATATACCCAAATAATACAGTTATACTTGCTACAAATAACGCATAGGGCATTTGTGTTTTTACATGGTCAATGTGGTTACATCCAGCTCCCATAGATGATAATATTGTTGTATCTGATATAGGAGAGCAGTGATCACCAAATATAGCTCCTGTAAGTACCGCACTTGTAGATATTACTATAAATGATATATCTGGATTTATAGAGTGCGCAAGAGGAATTGCAAGAGGCATTAGTATACCCATAGTTCCATATGCCGTGCCTGTTGAAAAAGATATTATTGATCCTAATATGAATATTACACTAGGTAGTAAAAATGCTGGCATAGACCCTGATAGTAATGTAACTAAAAATTTAGCCGTACCCAAATCTTTTATTACTGAGCTTAACGACCAGGCCAAAATTAAAATAACAGCTGTCATTAACAAACTTTTCATACCATCTATCCAAATTTCTATAGCTTCAGATACTTTAAATATTTTTTTAGAAACAGCCATTAAAATAGCGACTATACTTGAAATAATAGCTGATTGAAATAGTGCTACAGATGCATCGGCTGAACTAAATGCTTCTTTTATAGATAAAAATGACCATGGTGATTTAACCATTAAATTTTGAAGTTCAATATTATCCCCATTAACTATTGATGTGTATCCACTATAATAAAAAAATATTAATGATGTAACTATAAGAGTTCCAATAGGAATAATTGCATTCCATATACTCAGTTTCACTCCAACTTTAGGTTCTAACTCTGATTGAATTGAATCGTTATGTTTTGTATCTAAGTTATTAAAATCAGATTGTTTAGCTTTAATCTCAGCTTTTCTCATAGGACCAAAATCCTTTGCTAGAATAATAGTTATAATTACAAATGCTAAAATTAATATATTATAAAATCTATAGGGAATAGTTTGTAAGAATATCCCAAAAGCATCATTATTTAGACCTATCCCTGAAAAAGCGTCATTTATAAGTCCAACTTCTAATCCTATCCATGTAGATATTATTGCAAGTCCTGCAATAGGTGCAGCTGTTGCATCAATTATAAAAGCAAGTCTTTCTCTTGAAATATTCATTTTATCACTTACCGGTCTCATAATAGGCCCTACTATTAATGAGTTCGCATAATCATCAAAGAATACTAAAAGTCCTAAAAACCATGTTATAATTTGAGTTCCTTTTGAACTTTTAGCTTTGTCCGCTAAGCTTATTGCTATAGCTTTAGCTCCTCCCATTTTTGCTACTAAATGAATAACCCCTCCAATAGCTAGAACTTGGAGTATTATGCCTGCGTTCCATGGGTCTGCAAGTGAATTAAGAGCTCTATATATAAAATCTATGAAGCTTTGGGGTAAAGCTAAAATAAAATTAGTACTATTTAAACTAAGTAAAAAGCTTCCAGATAATATACCTATAAATAATGATATTACAACATTCTTAGTAATAAATGCTAAAAGTATAGATACTATCGGTGGAATCAATGTTAAAAATTTAAATTTACTTGCGTTTTGAAATGCTATATCTGTTTCTTGTGCAAAGGAAATAGGTGATGCTAAAACTACTAAAACTAAAGTTAATAAAATTACAAAATATTTTTTGTTCCTCATAAAAATCCTCCCTAAATTTAACTTTAGTGAATGCAAAGGGTAATAAATACTTAGGGCTTTAAATAAGAAAAAGCCTTGAGTATGCACTCAAGGCTTTTTATATTATGCAAAATCTGCACAATATTAGCTTCCTTAATGATAGCTCAACACAAATATAATTTGTGACAGTGATGTATATATTTTATACATCCCCAGCATATAACCTTAAAGCATCAGTTATAAACTTCGGCGATAATTCCTTTCCTAGTAAATCTATGTGCTTAACTCATCACTAGTACTTATAAGTACCGCGCCTCTACCTTTTTTATTCACTTTTTATATTAAGTAAATTATATATATGTTATTGTAAATAATCAACTGTTTTTTCATTATTTTCTAAATTTTCATGATTTTCAAAACTTATCTAACAACTTTTCTAGTTAGAGTCCCTATACCTAATCCCATCATTACAACACCAATTAGGACTTCTAAATTTGTTAGTATATAACTAATTTCTGTTGGCTTACAATTTATAGTTCCAACTCCTCCAAAAGATCCTATACTTAAACTTAGTGTTTCATTTAAATCTTTTAAAACTTTATAAATAGATAGATTTTTTATAGTACTCATATTGTATATAATAGTTTTATCATCTATCTCTACCCCTAAAAACAAATATAAAATTGCAAAAATAACTATAATTACCAATGATGAATATACTGCAAATTCAGGTCGTTCTCCATATCCACAAGTTAGCCAATATAAATATGATCCTATTTTAGGTATTATTTTTAAAGTTTTTCTTTGAGTGTTTTTGCATAGATAATAATATTCTCCAAAGTTATTATTTAAAGAGTTTTCTTTAAATTTATTAGCTAAGGTTTCGTATGTCATATAAAAACCTTCATATTCATCTCTAGTTTTTAGCCTAACAGGTAATTTATCAAAGAAGCTCTTTTCATCTAACTTAGTTTGGTATTTATCTCTGAATTCTAAATCTTTAATATATGTTGATATAGTTTTTGCACCACATAAGTCACAGTCAGAAAAAATTATCATATCCAAATAACTGTCTATAATTATAATATTGTCCATTGCGCTTTGTTCAAAATTACTTGTTCTCAAGTTGCATTTTTCAAAAATAGAAAAAGATAGTATACAATTTAAAAATTTTGAATAAATATCACAATTTATAAAATGGCATGAAAAATTGTCATACTTATTTAAAGATGGCTTACTTTGGCTTTCTTCTTTTAAAAAACTACAATTTTCAAAACTTACTCCTCCATCTTCAAATTTACAATTTTCAAATATGCATCCTACAAACCTGCATTCCTTAAAATTTAAGTTTTTGAATGTGCATCCTATAAACTTTGTACATATAATATCTTTACTTTCTATTGTAGAAAATTTATCTTCATCTAAAATTCCTTGTTTGCCAAACATTTCTTCATTAAAAACTTTAAAACTGTACTGTTTGCAAGGGTTATATGTTTCAGGTAAATTCTTATGCCTCAATATGCTATCAAATAAGTTTTTATTGTTTATCTTCCTTTTGTGTAACTGATTTTTAGTTACATAAACTTCTTCTTTAAAATTTATATATCCCATTAGAATATGATTTTTACCTTATTCTTTATAAGGTTGTATACCCTTAATATTTTTTATTTGATAAGCATGTAAAAAGTTTTTTATTATCATATAACTACCTCCATAGAAGACTATTATTTACTTATTGTCTCTTGTTTGCTTACATAATATTCATATAAAAAAAAGCCATATTAATCCTAATTAAAAGGTTTTAATATGGTTTCTTTATTAAATATTTAGTTTTCTCTAATTATTAATATCCAAAATTCTCATCTATAAAAATAACATGTATTCTTCCTTGATATCTTTGTCTTTTTATTAAAGTATATTCACAGCATATTCTATCGCTACTTTTACAGTCCATGCAATAACCAGAAGATTTACAAGGTGTTTTAGTATCTAATCTTTTAGCATTAGCAGGAGCAGAAAACTGTTTATTTCTTTCTATAGCAGCATCTACATCTTTAACAATTTTATTTTTTCCACATATAACAATAACTTTGTCTGGACCATATAACATTGCGGCTACTCTATTTCCATTTCCATCAACATTGTAAAGTTCTCCATTTTCTGTTATAGCATTCGTACTTGTAAAATATGCATCTGCAAAAAATGATTTTCTATATATGTCTTTCATCTCATTAGGCTTAAGGCCCTCTTTATATCTATCAAGAAAATCATATCTTCCTTTTCTTAAATAATCTATTACTCCTGTTTCGAATAAAGTTTGTGAACCGCCACATGCAACTAAAGAGTTCTCTTCTACTAAATCGTCTATTTTTTTATTAAATCTTCTTTAGATTTTACTAGGTATCCATTCATATTGTTACTTTCTAACGCTTTAATAGTTCTTTCAATTTGTTTCTCGCAAACCCAATGTAAATTTTTATCCATATTTATATATCCCTTCTATTAAAATTTTTACCCCTATAGTATATAAGAGCATTTATTTCACACCCTAATAGCATAATCCAACTACTTAAATAAAACCAAGTAAGAAGAGCTATAATACCTCCTATACTTCCATATATAACTTGATAATTTGAAAAGTTATTTGTATAAAAAGAAAATATAACTGAAACTAGTATCCATCCAAATATAGATAATATAGCCCCTGGCATTGCCTCTATTAAATTTATTTTTTTATTAGGTCCATATCTAAATAAAGAACTCACTATCCATATGGTTATAGCTATTACAAAGAGTATCTGAATAAATTCCATGTAGGCATAAACAGTTTACTTAGACCTAAAAATTTAAATATTATATATCCAACCTTTTCTCCATATAATAAAAATACCATTGATGAAACTATTAATACTATAAGTTCTACTGTAAAATAAAATGATATAAGTATTAGTTTGAAGAAAGATCTAGTTTCTTTTAAATTGTATGATTTGTTTATACCCTTTATAAATACTCTAACTGCACGAGATGAACTCCACAAGGTAAAAATAAAACTGAATACAGTCAAACTTATACTTTTATCACTTATTGCAGAGTTTATTATAGATTCGATCATAGCAAATGCACTATTTGGAATCAAATCATTAAATGAATATAAGAACTTATTAATATGGATTATAGGTATATAACTTAATAAGTTTATCATAAATATCAAAAAAGGAAATATAGAAAGCAATAAATAATAAGACATAGCTGCAGCTCTTGAGTTAATGTCATTTATATTTACTTTCTTATAAATAACATTATTTTGTACATTGCTTTTTATATTGTTTATATTATTTATAAGATCAACCACCTTTCACTCCTATAATATAATATCACATTATATTATATATCAAAAAATAAAAGTATTGCTAGTTTTTAGCAATACTTTTATTTTTGATATATTATTTGATATAATTTCTTAATTTATCTTTTGTATTTTCATCTGCAAAAGAAGCTTCAACACTATTTAGATAGATTGTTTTATAGTCATGTTCACTCATTTCAAAATTATTAAATATTATGTTATATTCATTAGTTAAATCAATATCTGAAACTGTTCTATTGTCAGTATTTAAAGATACTTTTATTCCATCTTTATGGAAATAATTTAACGGATAATTTTCTATGTTTTTTATAGCTTTAGTTTGTAAGTTACTTGTAGGACACATTTCTAAAGTAACATTATTTTTCTTAACAAGGTTGTAAGCTTTTTCACAATCTTTTATAAATACTCCATGACCTATTCTTTCAGCTTTTAAAAGTGTTATGGCATCATATACATTTTCTCCTATTCCAGTCTCCCCAGCATGTATAGTTACTCTATATCCATAGCTTCTAGCTAAAGCGATAGGTTCTTCAAATTTTTCGCAAAACTGTTTATTTTCACTTGAACATAAATCAATGGCAACAACTCCATTATTTAAATATTCTTTTCCGGCTTCTATTACATTATAACTACTTTCAACACTCATAGTTCTCATGCATGATAATATTAAATTCCCTTTAATATCATAAATTGACTCAGCTTTTTTTATACCTTTAAAACACTTTCTATAACTTGTTTTGTAGTTAATCCTTTATTTATATGAAGTAATGGTGCAAATCTTATTTCTATATAAACTATATTTTCTCTTGATGCATCTTCCATTAGTTCAAAAGCAATTCTTTCTAAACTATCTTCATCTTGCATTATAAGTCCTGGTAATTCAAATCTTTTTAAATACTCATCTAATGACTTACAATCCTTAGGTGCAACCATCATATTTTTTATTTCGTCTATATTTTTTGATGGTATATCTATATTCTTCATATTAGCTAAATCTATTATGGTTTGAGGTCGTACACTCCCATCTAAATGGCAATGTAATTCTATTTTTGGTAATTTTTTAAAATTCATATATTTCTCTCCCTTTATATATATTTATTTT